>NZ_CP036343.1:7735309-7929454 GCF_007746795.1 Gimesia algae | reverse complement strand
CCTGGAGACTTCTTTATCAGAAATATCCTGTTCCAGAGCCTTACAGCTTGAACATGCGCGTCTGGCTTTGTGAGCCGATAATGGCTGAATCGGATTCGCTGATAAAATCAACGGAGACACCCAGGTTACTGCAAAGCAGTTCCATCATGCTTTGCATTTCCAGAACATCCAGAGATTTGGGAACAGCAACTTTAATCATCATTTCAAATGTTTGTCCGTCTTCAGAACTGGTCGCTGAGAGGTCCAGAATATCGACTCCATCCTGACCGAGTTGTGAAGAAATTTTCCTGAGGATCCCCGCATGGTTTTCACCCGATATCGCGATCAGGTATTTTACACTTTCTCCCGGTGAGAGAATCGAGGGCACTTCGACTTCCGGATCTTTCACGGAAACATCGACATTAAAAGCATTGCAGATGCCTTCGATATGTTCCTGGATAAGAGTAGGATCACGTTGTTCTGGAAAATCCGCGGCGATCACAATCGAGAAAAAGTTCTGAATCACGGCGATGCTGGCTTCATGCAGATTGGCACCCAGTTCGTCCATTGCAGTGGTCACAGCAGCCATGATACCGACACGATTGGCTGACAGGAGAGAGATTATATAACGTTTCATACCAGACTCCGGTTCTGTCGAGACAGATAAACTGATCCCGATCCAAATCATTGCTGAATGGGAGTAGAAAACTGTATTGTAGCGACTCGGTCTAAAAAATTGCGATCAGGATTGGAAAATATTAGATCTGATCATAGAAAAGCTCCGTTTCAGCAGGGAGTGAATTTGCCTATCTTTTCCAATAAAATTGATGTAAGTTGTTAAATACCATAGAGTCCGATCATTTGCCCGATCGTACCTCTCCATAGATAAATCAGTGAATAGGAATGGTTCATGGTACGGCTCGTTTCACTCTCCGTTATCTTCTGCCTGATTCTCTTTCTGGGGATCATGTTCTTCAAAGTCATCATGCCTTTCATTCTGCCTTTATTCCTGGCAGCGGTTGTGGCCATGATCAGCCAGCCTTTAATGAATTATTTTATCAGACGCACCCGAGGGCATGTCCGCATCGCCGCGGGTCTGACGACCACATTGATCGTCTCTGCCATTCTGGTTCCCTTATGTGTGGGAATATTTCTGGGATCCCTGCAGCTGTTTACGACAGTCGTCAATACCCTGGACGAGGCAAACTGGAATAAGACCGTCAAAACGGTTCGTGAAAAAGTGGAAATCAGCAACGATAAATTTCATCAGTTTGTGGAATGGTCGAACGAATATCTGGATCACGATGTGGATCCGCTGGCGAATACAGAAAAATCAGCCAACCCTCAAATCTCAGAAGATTTTATCCGTAAGAATCTGCAGGCAACACTGGTGCCTATTGCTAAGCGTTCGCTGGGCATTGCCGCTTCAACGGTCGGACTGCTGGGAAGCCTGTTCTCTGCGCTGATTGCATGGGTCATGTTTATCATCGCCTTATATTATTTCCTGGCTGATGGTTACCTGCTGATTGAATCAACACAGTCTCTGATTCCCGTTCATGTTGATTATCAGAAGCGGCTGATTGATCAGTTTCAAAAGGTGGTACGAGCCGTGGTCCTGGCTACTTTTCTGGCAGCGATTGGACAGGGCTTTACAACTGCGATTGCGTTGTCGATGGTGGGTTTTGATCACTTTATTGTTTTTCTGATTCTGGCAACGATCACTTCTATGGTCCCCCTCTTGGGTTCCTGGCTGATCTGGATGCCTTGTGCGGTGTGGTTGATGTACCAGGGGCATTGGGGATCTGCCGTTTTTCTCATCCTGATCGGGACCCTGGTTGTCGGCACCATGGATAATATTATTCGCACATATGTACTGCAGAGCGACGCCAAATTGCATCCACTGCTGGCCTTTGTCAGTGTGCTGGGAGGGCTGCAGATGATGGGCCTCTGGGGGGTCTTCATCGGGCCGATCGTGGCTTCCTGTCTGCACGCTCTGGTTCAGATCTTTAACACCGAACTGAAAGCATTCTCACAGGAGAAATTCCATACTCAGGGCCTGTTGGAAACGATATCAGAGGATCCAGAAATTCCGAAAAGTGACCCAACAGACGAAAAACCAGCTGAATCAACCATTAGTGAAGCCTCTGCGGAAGAATCAAAGGCTCAGCAGAAAGCAGAGAGCAAACCAGCATCCGAACCGGCAAAATCGCCTCCACAGAAGAAAAAGAAGCGCCGTCGCTAAACCGTTCGACTTGTTCTTTTCCTCGAGCAGGATTGAGATAGTGTCCCGTTTTCTGCAGCGTCTCCAGGAGCAATTGGGCCGAATATAATAGATTGTGAGACGCTATGGTTAAATGTGACGCGCTCTAGTGGCTGGTACTCAAAGTGAAGATCGGCAGTAACATTGAGAGTGCAATAAAGCCGATGATCGAGCCCATGCAGACCACCATGACGGGTTCAATCAGCGTGGTAGCAGATTTGATCGCGATTTTGACTTCACGGTCAAAATAATCACTTAACTTATTCAGCACCATGCCCAGACGACCCGTGGATTCACCTGAAGCGATCATCTGCTGCATGGTCGGAGGAAACAGAGTTTTTCCATCCATCGCTTCATGAATCTGTTTACCTGATGTCACCAGTTCGCTGATTTCCAGCCAGCTCTGTTTAAAATGCACATTGTCGGTCACGCCGGAACTGAGCTCGAGTGCCTCCAGCATGGGAACCCCGGCATTGACTGTTGTTGCCAGAGTACGAATACTGCGACTGAGAGCCAGTTTCTTGAGCATGGAGCCGAAGACAGGCATGCGGATCAAGACCCAGTCAAAGGCGGATTTGCCCCAGGCCTGCTTTCGAACATAACAGAAGGCCCCCACAAAGGCAGCCAGAAACAGTAAGACCAGATACCAGTAGGAAGTAATGGTCGTTGAGACCATGATCATAATTTTGGTTGGAGCCGGAATTGCGGCTCCACGCGAGGCAAACATCGGCATCAGTTTTGGAAAGACATAGGTGAGCAGAAAAATACAGATGCCAACACACATCACCAGCATGATGGCGGGATACATCAGGGCACCTTTAACCTGCTGAATTGTTTCCTGCTCTTCTTCTGCCTGGGCAGCAATCCGGTTCAGCATTTGTGGCATGGTTCCACTGGCTTCACTGGCTTTAATCAGGTTGACATACGTGCGATCAAACTGTCTGGGAAAATCTGCCAGAGCAGCCGAGAAGTCACTACCGGATTCTACACTCTTTTGAATATGTGCTAATATCTCTGCCAGGACAGGATTTTCAATCTGTTTCGCGATGCCTTCCAGGGCAATGGCCACTGGCACACCAGCGTCTACCATAATCGCCATCTGGTTGGTGAAATAGATGATTTCCTTGCGGGGAACCCGTTTTTTTCGCGCGATGCTGGTCGTATCTGCGGAACTGGCATCTGATTCATCCAGCGCGAGTAGATACAGGCCTTCCTGCCGCAATTTTGCGACAGCTTCTTCCCGGGAATCAGCGACCAGTTCACCGGTCTGATTCTGGCCACTTGTATTGCGTGCTGTATATGTAAACTGCATGGGAGTGCTTTCTGATTACGCGAGTAATCCCTGGGAATATTCTTTCGGTGCCTCTCCTTTTAACTCCTGCAGATGCTCATCAATGATGTCCGGATCGACTTTTCCATTCAGTAACTGTTCTTTCAACGCCTGTTCCATTGTCTGCATCCCCATGCGTCGGCTCGTCGAGATGATCCCGGGGATCAAATGCGAAGTCGATTCCCGGATACTCGTCTGCACGGCCCGGTTCATCAGCATGATTTCGAGAGCGGCGACGCGGCCTTTGCTGTCAGCTGCGGGTAACAGTTTTTGTGTGATGACACCGCGCAGGGTTTCGGCAAGGTGGCTGCGGACCTGGGATTGTTCTTCGGGCGGAAAAACTTCCACGAGTCGATCCACCACTCCGGCTGCGCTGGAAACATGTAGGGATGACAGAACCAGATGCCCCGTTTCCGCTGCCTGCAAAGCCACACGGATGGTATCCAGATCCCGCAACTCACCGATGAGAATGACATCCGGGTCCTGACGGAGAACATGTTTCAGCCCGGATGCAAAACCCGGGCAGTCTTCGCCGATTTCCCGTTGTTCGATCAGGGATCTTCCGTGCTGAAACTGATATTCAATCGGGTCTTCCAGTGTAATAATATGCTTGGCATCCCGCTGATTGATGGCTTCGACCATCGCGGCAAGCGTGGTCGATTTACCGGAGCCCGTCTGACCGGTCACCAGGATCAGGCCCGTTTTCAGTCGCGTCAGCTCTTCAACGACCGGGGGTAAATCCAGGCTGCTCAACGAGCAGATTTCATTTGAAAACCGGCGGATGGCAGCAGCATAAGTGCCTCGCTGCACATGGATGTTGAAACGGAACCGTCCCAGCCGCGGGATGGTAATGGCAAAATCAACATCCTTCTGTCTGTCGAGTATTTCTTTCTGCTGCTGATTGAGAACCTGATCACACAGGTCGCTGATCGTCGTCGGATCGAGGGGTTCGAGCGCAGTCTTCTTGAGCTCTCCATCAATGCGAAACATGGGTGCCGCATCAATGGCGAGTAAAATATCAGATGCATTACTGTCAACAGCAGCATGTAACAGATCATTCATTTCCATGGAGGAATCGCTTTCTCGAACTTCGATATCTATTCACACCGAGCTTTTAAAATCGGTGATTAATGTTTGAGTGCCGACTTTCGGGGAATCCAGCCTTCATCGCTGACTTTAAGGGCTTCCTCGATGGTGGTCAGTCCTTCTTTTGCTTTTCGCAGCGCATCATAGCGGAGCGGAATCATGCCATTATTCTGTGCATACTCTTTGACCGATGCTACGGTGGGGTTTGTCGTAATGATTTCGCGCAGTGGATCATCGATGGTCAGAATTTCATGTACGCCAATACGTCCGGAAAAGCCGGTATTTCGACACCGTTTACAGCCTTTGCCTCGATAAAATTCTTCCACATTCAGCCCGATACGTTCCACAGCCAGTTGCATCGCTTTGGGCAACTCATAGGGTGCTTTGCATTTCGGGCATAACTTGCGACACAGTCGCTGGGCCAAGGCCATATTCAAGGCAGCTCCGATGAGGTAATCATCAACTCCCATATTAATCAGTCGTGTCACGGCTGAAATGGCGTCATTGGTGTGTAGCGTACTGAAAACCAGGTGGCCTGTGAGAGCAGCCTGAATCGCGATTTTTCCTGTTTCCTGATCGCGGATTTCGCCGACCATAATCACGTCAGGGTCCTGCCGCAGCAGACTTCTCAGAATCGAAGCAAACGACAGACCAATTTTATCGTTAACCTGAAACTGATTGATCATCGGCAGCTGATACTCGATAGGATCTTCAACCGTACAAACATTTTTTTCAATCGAACTGACAGCATTCAATGCCGCATAGAGTGTAGTACTCTTACCGCTACCCGTAGGACCGGTCACCAGAATAATGCCGTTGGGCTTGTCGAGCTGCTCGGTAAATTGTTCCAGAACTTCAGAACTGAAACCGAGCTGTTCGAGTGAAATATTCACACTGCGGTTATCCAGAATTCGGATGACCACTTTTTCGCCGGTCGGCATCGGCAGAGTACTGACGCGCAGGTCGATCGGACGGCCTTCCATCAGCACATGGATTCTTCCATCCTGAGGAAGTCGACGTTCACTGATATCAAGGCTGGCCATAATCTTAATACGTGAGGAAACCGCGGGAGCCAGATGCACTGGTGGTTCCAAAGCCTGTTGCAGGACGCCATCCACACGGTAGCGGACCCGCAACTGCTGTTCGGTCGGTTCAATGTGAATATCACTGGCGCCTTCACGCACGGCGTTGTAGACAATGTAATTCACCAGTTTGATAATCGGGCTCTGGCCGGCAAACTCGGCATCAAAGCCGATGTCATCGATTGACTCTTCGATCAGCTCGACATTCGTGCCATTCGCATCGTCGATAATATCGTCGATCACGAAGACATTCGTATTCGGCATGTAGGTTTGCACCATTCGCCGAATCTCGCGGGCACTGGCCGCTACAATTTGAATTTCCGACTTGGTCAGATCCCTGAGTTGATCCACCAGGAAGACGTTCGTTGGTTCTGCGACGGCAACGGTCAGAACATTTCTGACTTTAAACAACGGCAGGACGGTATGTTTCTCGACAAAATCGCGGGGCAGGACATCGAAGACTTTCGAATCGAACATGCGGCTGTCGAGCTGCACATAGGGAATCCGATATTCCAGCGCCAGGCATTCCAGAACCTGATCTTCGGTACAATATTCCTGATTGACCAGCAGTTCGCCCAGCAGCTGACTACCATCCCCCTGCGACTGCTCTGCCAGCGCGGACTCCAACTGTTCCAGAGTGATATACTCTTTGTAGATGAGCAGATCACCGAGTCGCATTTTCGGTTGCAGGAGAGAGTTGGTATTCATGTTTAACGATTGAAATTTCTATTGAAAACTGGAGACGGCGTCGATCACCGAGTCAAACAGGTCGATTCTCTGATCAAGACGCGTGATTTCCAGTATTTTCTTGCCCGGATCTTCCAGGCCACTGATTTTTAGATTTCCACCCTGTTCGCGGGTCAGATCCTGAATATCCAGCAAGGCTTCCAGCCCTGCACTATCCAGGACTTCACTGCGATCCATCTGCAGCACAACCTGATAATGTTGATCGTTAATGGCAGCAGACAGCGCATTGACGAATTCGGTGGATGTGTCATCCGTCAATTCGTCAGGTGTATGAGCTACCATGACATTTCCGAAGATTTCCGTTGTGATCTGCATGAGTTAATATCTAGATACGGGGTTTTCTGGCGGAATTCGGATCGAGTCCAATGACTTGATTTCGTCCCCCCTCTTTGGCTTTGTATAAATTTTCATCGGCGATACGAACCAGTTCGTTTGTGGTGGTCGCCGGATGTTTGAATTCGGTGACGCCGAAACTGGCAGTGACCTGCAGCTGTTGACCTTCAAACAGGATCGGACAGTTTTCCATCGTTTCGCGCAGATCTTCGGCAATCTGCATGGCTTGTGAATATTCATGATCCAGCAGAACTCCGATGAATTCTTCTCCACCGTAGCGGGCAATAATTGCTTTTTCCGGCATGACGGTTTTCCAGATCCGTGCCACTTCCTTCAACACAAAATCACCAGCCTGATGGCCGTAGGTGTCGTTGAATGATTTGAAGTGGTCAATGTCGCTCATGATGATACTGAGTTGACTTGACTGGGCATCCGCCTGTGTGACCAGCTCGTGAAGTTTTTCCTGGAAGGTGGCATGGTTGAACAAACCAGTCAGACCATCGCGGCTCGCCATTTCTTCAATCCGCTTAAACAACTGGGAATTCTTGATACCCAGAGCATAGATATTGGAAAGAATATACAGGAGCCGACCAATGGTAGGTGATTCGACATCCACTTTATCAATCACCAGCAGACCGATCAGATCAGAACCGACGGTTAAGGGAGAGATCGCATCAGGCATGTGTGGATCATCGTCCAGGATCCGTTTGAGTCGATAGTCCTGCTCAGCATCGTTTCGCATGACAATCTGACGATGTTCAATCACCCAGGCAGCGACGCCACTCTCAGGAACCGGTCGATAATTCAACTGATCCCGGGCACGGACTGGCAGAGCATTTTTCAGAGATCGTGATTTACTGTCCCACAGATAAACCTGACAGTATTCACACTGCAGCGACGCTTTCGCGGTACTGATGACCGTGGGAATCAGAGACTCGTTCGACTGATTTGTAGAGATACGTCGGCCGATGTCCTGAAGTGTCAGCAGGAGCAGCGGATAGTTGACTCCGACTTCTCCAGCAGGAGTATCTCTGGATTCAGCAGGTTGTCTGGGTTTTGTTTCGTCAGCGTCGCCAGTATTCTGCAGATTTGCAAATGATTCTTTCTGAGATTCGTATAATTGGCGAACCAGTTCATCGTTCTGTTGCTGAATCTGATAGAGTGTTCTTTTTAGTTTGCCAATATAAACGTCGATCAATAACACGAGGCCAATCAGAACAGCAGCGCTCAGAATACTCAGGGCGTAGTTATTATCGCCCTTAACGATATCTGTGCGGAAGTAAGTTTCCGCAAAACAGGAGCCGACGGAGAGAGCTGTGATGGTCCAGTAACAGATCCGTGGAGATGAGACCGCAGCGAGGACCGTAGGCGGTGCGAGCAGCAGCAATGGCGCCGCTCCCCGTGGCCAGCCCATGTACGAACCCAGAAATACGGCGAGCGGACAAAGACAGACTACCAGCAGAGCATAAGACCAGAACTGGATGGCTGTATAATAGTTTCGCATGGATAATAGTTTCAGAATGATTGATTTCGTTGAGCGACTTAAGCAATGACATCATTGGTCAGATTCAGTGATTCCTGCACATGATTCAGCAATTTTCTGGGGCTGAATGGTTTCACCATCACGCTGGTAATTTTCAAAGTCTGAATATATTCATCATGATCGAATTCAAAACCCTTCCCGGTTAATAACGTAATCGGGATCAAACTGGTTGTTTCTAATGCTCGAATTTTCTCACAAAGTTCCAGACCGTTCATGCGGGGCATCTGCAGGTCTGTGATAATCATATCTGGTGCCTGTTGCTGAGATTTTTCCCAGCATGTAAAACCATCGGGAAAACATTCTACCTCAAAACCTGCTTTTCTCAGCTTCATGCCGATGGCACGAACAATATGCGAATCATCATCACAAATATAAATCAGGTGATTCATTTTCTCACTCCTTTTCTTACAGTTTCTTTCATAGGGGGGGCAGCGAACTGTGTTCTCTACTCAGGCGTTTGCTGGCGGGGCCAGGTGTTTTTTTCGTTTCTGTTCTTTATGTCCCAGTGGAATCGTGACCGTAAAACAGGTGCCTTTGTCGACTTGGGATTGAACTGAAATCGAACCGTTGTGCACGTTGGTGACGATAAAATGGACCAGAGCCAGCCCCAGGCCGGTACCCGCAGCGGAGCGATTATTTTCCGGAACACGATAGAAACGATCAAAAATGTGAGGCAACGAATTTTCCGGGATTCCCATTCCGGTATCGCGGACTTCAATGACGGCAGACGTATCTTCCATTCGGCTGCGGAGCCGGACTTCTCTCCCGTTTGGTGTATACTTAACCGCATTCGACAACAGGTTGATGATCGCCTGCCCCAGCATGTCTTTATCCACAAACACGGGCAGGTACATGTCACTCAATTCTGCTGTAAATGTGATATCTTTTTCGGTGGCGGTAGGCGAAATGACATCGGATGCTGTTTTCAGAATGTCATTCAGTTCATGATCGTGTCTTTTAATTTCGACGACGCCACTCTCAATGCGTGCCAGGTTCAGCATGCTGTTGACCAGGCGGGTCAATCGATCAATCTGGTCATTGATGAATCCATATAGCTCGGCTGCTTCATCGGGTTCACAATCACCGTCAAGCAGCATTTCAATGTAGGCTTTAATGCCTGACATGGGAGTTTTCAGTTCATGTGCGACCGAGGAGACGAATTCAGCGTGTTGAGTTTTCTCGTCGGCTTCTTCGCCGATATTTTCTACTACGACCACCGTTCCCAAGGCGACCTGATTCTCATCACTGAGATTCGTGGCAATAGCACGATATTGGGTTTTCACACCGTTGCTGGTAAATTCGAATTCGGTACGTCTGCGAAAAGTCGCTTCTTTCCGCTCTATGGTTTTTGCCAGTAGTTTTGCCAGTTCCGGAATGACCGTTTGCTCTACAACAGGTTTTCCCAGCGAGAGACCGGATTCGCTGGTCGTTTGATTCTGATCCGTTCCTGTGAGCAGAAACGAATTCGCAGCCTGGTTAGAAAAATCCAGTTCCTGTTTGGCATCAAAGACCAGGATTCCCGTCTCCAGGTTATCGAGGACAGATTCGACCAGTGCCTCTTTTTTCAACAGGGAATTCACCTTGGCTTTGAGCATGGTTTTGACCTGATTGGTCGTGGTCAAATCCGAGTCGGATTCTTCAATTTTGTGGATTGCCTCTGCGAAAATATTTCCGTAAAAGTTCTTGCGCTGGAGTCCGGGACGCGCTAATTCAGGGTTTCTCAGGCAAGCCGTGATCTGCTGCTGATCGTTTTTGATGCTTTTCATTAACCAGGCCCAGCCTGCCAGTGAAGAGATTAAAGCGATCACCAGAGCGTAGCCTGGACTTACTATCTGGCTGATGACCAGCAGATTGTCTACACAACTCACTGTCAGCAGGAGCAGAATCAGAAACCAGTATTTGGCAGAAAGATTCATAGCCAGTTCTTTCTCAGCCGAATAAATCTGCTGAAAAACATTGTTCACATTAAAAGTTCCGAGACGAGTTGAACTCTACCGACTGCAACAGGGCCGTCAGGGAGATAACTCACATTTAAAATCTAGGTTACAATCTGCCGATTGTCCAATTTCGGAATAGAGAATGTGGTTGGCGTATGAATATATGTAAATGCGGCCACATAGAGAGGTTACCGAACAGTGAACTGTTCTGGTGGAATTAAGGCGGCCACTTCCAGCAGGGTCTCATCGGTCGGCCATTTTTTGCGGGCTGTAGCGATAATGTTTTTTGCACTGGTACTCTGGCCCCGGTTTATTGCGCACAATCCGCGTAATATTTCTACATGGAGTAACTCTCGCTGATGCTTCACAGAAATATCGTCAAACAGCAATTGTGCCTGTTCAAGGTTCCCAATCTGTAATGCGGCGTCTCCAAAGGCAATCATTTCCGCCAATGACAACGATTCTGGATCGTTTTTCTGACAGGTGGAGAACTCTTCGAATGCAGCAGTGAAATTGCCTGAATAATACAGGCAACGTGCCCGTTGTTTTCGCCACACATGGTTTTCGGGAAAATGATTGACGACCATTGCGTAATAGACGCTGGCTTGACTCCACTGCTGGCTGGCTTCACAGATCCGGCCCAGGGCAATCGGTAATCGTCGACTCCCGGGAGTCGTGTGCAGCGCTTTGAGCAGGACCTGCTGTGCTTCATCCGTCCTGCCCGCCTGTTCATAAAAGGCGGCCAGCTTGAGGGCATAGTTTTCATCATACGGTTTTAACTCGATGGCGCGCTTCAGGCAGGCGATTCCTTCCTGGGTCTGGCCTGCCTGAAAGAACAGCGTTCCGATGGCACTCTGCTTGTCAGAATCATGAGGACTGGCTGCCCGGATGGCTCGCAGTGACTGCAAAAACTGATTGCGGTCTCCCATGTCATACGAAAGCTGTGCCTCGATTTCAAAAGTGCCACTATGACCTGGATCAATATCCCGGGCGGAGGCCAGCAGCACTTTGGCGCGCTTTAATTCTCCATTCGAATAATGTTCGAGCGCCTGCTGAACAAGTTTGTTTGCCTGCTGATTGTAAGGTGAAGCAGGCAGGCTATCCGCAGGTTCCTCGTAATGAGGTTCTGTGGTTTTCTGTATCGAACCAACCTCAGGTAGAAAGGCCAGACTGGTTACGGGCACCGTCTGACAACCACAACAGACGAGACCAGCTGCACAGAACATCATTCTGAGGTATCGAGCAGGCCGGCCGTGCAGTCGCTTCATGCTCAGGGTGCTCCTTCCAGAGTCGGAACCTGAACTGCCGGACCAGGCACAGGCGGTAACCCGATCATCTCCCGATTTCGGTTGATCAACGCCTGTTCGATATAGTTTTTCAGCTGAATCGCTTCGATATTGTTTTTGTCCAGACGAACTGCAATTTTGATCTGTTCTTTCGCTTTAGGCAGATTCCCCGTTCGCAGGTGTTTCTTTGCTCTTTCAATGTGTGACTGCACGATGCGCACCTGGTTAATGGGCAGAAAGCTCTTCTTGAAGTTAGCGAGACGTTCAGCCCCTTCGTATTTCAGCATCTCACCTTCGGCCTGTGCGGCTTCTGGACGCACGATTCGTGGAGTGATCAATACGATTAATTCCGTACGGTTCGTGATTTCACGCTGCTGACGAAACGCATTGCCAATCACAGGAATCGCTCCCAGGAAGGGAACCTGATTCCGGGTATCAGAAGTACGTTCTTCTATTAAACCACCGATGACGACGGTATGACCATCTCGGACCATGACGTTAGTGGTCACCTCGGTAGTTTTCAGGTCGGGGAGATTGGTACTCGGGTTGATGGAGGCAGAGCTGCGTTCGGGGTGCACTTCCATGCGGATTTGTCCATCGGGTGTAATAAATGGCCGCAGGTTCAATACAATCCCTGAGTCCAGAAAGTTTACGTTCTGAATCGAAGTGTTTCCATTTTGGGTGACTGTGGAATAACTGGTACGGTCACCAATGATCAACTCAGCTTTCTGTTTGTTTAACGCACGTAATTGCGGTGAAGCGATCAGATTGGTCTCTGCCACATCTTCCAGTGCTTCAATAAAACCACTGATATCTCCATGCAGGAAACCATATTTCAGTCCTGCCAGATCTGCTACAAACTGTCCTGTGGGCGGCACAATGGAACTCGAACCCGAACCCGGGAACCCGCTGGAATTATTCAGAGTATTTCCATTTCCATCAACGAGCAGGTTTTTGTTATTCCCACTCAACATGGCAAAATTCACGCCGAATTTCATATCGTCGTTCAGGGAGATGCTGAGAATCATCGCTTCGATCACAACCTGCATGGGTGGGATATCCATCTTTTCCAGCAGACGATCCACTTCTTCCAGAATTTCGGGATAATCGCGTACGAGGATCGAATCTGTCTGCGCAAAGGAGTCGCCACCTGCACTGGTGGGATCGGGTGCGATGCCGACCTCACTGGGGGTGGTCAGTGAAACGATGCCGATGTTCTCAGTCAGAATGGGGGTGATCAGGTTCTGTAACTCTTTGGCACTGATATAAAACGGGCTATATAACTTGGTGATGACTTTACGGCTGGATTTCTTTTTCTGTTCAAGTTGTGCCTGTGTCATCACATAGATGAACTCCCCTTCTTTTTCAGAGGTCAGATCTCGAGAACGCAGGATGGCATCCAGTGCCTGTTCGGGTGTGACATTTTTCAAATTTGCCGAAATCGTACCTGTAACGCCCTGCCCTGTCAGGATATTCAAACCAGATAGTTCGCCGAGCATGTCCAGGACATGCATGATTTCGGCATCCTGAATCTGGAGCGAAAATGTTTCGCTGGAATCATTGTTCGGGCTGATTTTCAATACCGGTTTTTTCTTTGTGGTTTCTGGTTCCTCTGTCACGGGTGCTGCTGTGACAGGTGGTTCCGGATTCTTTTGTGTGGGAGCAGCCGGGTCTTTGGCCTGCATGCCGTCCAGTTTACGTTCCAGATCACGAAGCTGATTCATCTGCTGCATCTGTTGCAGTAGTTTCGTAGCTTCTTCCAGGCGGTTGGTATTTTGAGCCAGTTCCAGGTTGGAGTGCTGTTGTGCCTGCAACTGCAGACTGGTTAACCGATCGACCTGCTGTGTCAGACTGGCCAGACGGAGTTCCATTTTTGACGACTCCCGTTGCGGAGCAATCAGGTCGTCGTCACTGGCGACGTTGAATTTGATAGACCGTGTCTGGGGGCTGCTGTCCTGAATTGTAGAAATTTCGATACCGGGTTCCACGAGCAGTCGCGACCGCACGGGTTGTTTTCTGACAGAAACGGTTCGGGTTTCTGTGTTCGCCGGCAGGACAGCAGGTTCGACCTGTAGTTGTGTTTGAGAGGCTTGAGTGACATCTGGTACTGGTGCAGACGGAGATTGCGGGCTCACCGTTTTGGTTGATTCGGTCTGGACGTGAACAGCCCTCGGTAAAGTTTCTGCAACTCGGTTTTCAGGGACATTCTGCGATGAGTTCATCGAGTGTTGAGGGGGAATAAACAGAGACTGTGGCGTTTTGATGTCTGTCATGGCAGCAATCAGCAGCAGTGACAGTCCCGTGAGAGTTGCCCAGAAAGCCGGTAAAAAAAATTGTCTGTTCATGTTTCGACCATCATCCATGATCGTTCGAATCAGTCTAAATCAGCCAATGATGCGAACTGTTATTGTTCAAATTTAATAAAGGCGGAAGGGTCATTTTGAATTTTTAATTCAAACTTGTGAGCGCCCTGGCTCAAGATCACATTCCGTGCAGCGACCTGCTCCAGAACGTAAATCGAATCGTTGTGCTCAAACGATTTGCCTTCGTAGTACAATTTATTATTGATAATTGCCGCTTTACGAGTCTTTCCGATGATCGTGGTTTTCAAAACCAGATCTTCGGGGAGTACAGGCGCTGGACTGGGTTTGTTTTTGTCTGGATCCTGAACTGGTTCCGCAGGCTCTTCCGCGAACAGAATAGGGGGCGAAAATTGATCGCGGTTGACTTCAAACGGATTCTTCTGCATCGCGCCCATCTGCACTGACTGCACGAGTGGATCGGTCTGCATTAACGAATCAAATTTCTCCCAGGAATGACGTGGCTCATCCGTCGGTTCACTCTGGGAAAAGCTCATTTCCGTTTTTACAGGAGGACGTTGCGGGATTTCTTTTACGGCTGCCTTAGCTGGGACGACTGTCGTACTCGCGCTTCCTCGAATGGCTCGATAGAGCGGAGGGATCCAGAAATAGATCCCTACCAGCAGCAACAGACTCAATATAAGCGTCTTCTGCCAGCTCACTTTTAAGTCGTGTATAAGTTGTTCACTGAAAGTTTTCACGCGTGAATCACCACTTTAAATCCATGAGAGACCGGAAGTTACATCAACTGGTCTAAACTGTTTTTTCACGAGGAACAGCCTGAGAGCAACTTGAATCAGAGTGCACCCTTATCTCTTATCGGTTGAAATAAACGTCTTGCTAACCCTATTTTCGGAAAAATCAGAATAACCCCTCTGATTCTCGCGTAATGCGTAAACCGACAGATCGACGCTTCCCTTGATAAGTCCCGTAGAATCTCCATCTTGTTTGATGACCGAAACCTGGTTAACAGTAAACAGGCGTTCCTCTTTATCCAAGTCATTCAGAAACTGCAGGAGCCCTGCATACTGACCGGTGATACTCAATTTAAAGGGCTGTCTGGTATAGGTGGCATGTTCTTCCGTCTCACCTGGATTCAATTCGGAAACGGTGAGCGAGGCTGTTTTTGCCAGTAAAGCGACACGTTGCAGTACCTGATGTGAATCTTTGCTGACAGGAATTCTCCGGCTGAGCCGATCGATAAACGCGATACGCTGATTCAGCTGTTGATGCAGTTCCTCCAGTTGTTTCACTTTGGTTGGAATGGCAGAAATTTTCTCATGAAATTCATCGATTTCCTGATTCAGCTGCTGTTTGCTTTTCAGACCGGGTAAATACACGACAAAGGTAAACAGAGCCACAACAATGGACAGACCAATGATGGTAATCAAACTGTCTCTACGTAATTTATCATTCATAGAACAAGCCTCCTGCCGTGATCCAGGGATCCAGACCGGCGGTATAATGCGCATTAATTTTAGGAACATACATGCCTGGTGAATTCACAACCATTCTGAGTCGAAACACACGCAGTGGTTGACCTTCAAACATGGTTTCATTCGATTGAATCAGGTCGATTTCTCTGAAGACGCCCATTTGATCCAGATTGGACATGTAGCGCGAGATGGAAAGGTGGTCTGGTGAGATTCCCTGCAGATTGATGACCAGGTTTTCCCTGGCGTGCAAGCCTTGCAGCTGTTTCAAATCTACCAGTTCCGGCAATTCGTCTTCTGTCTTTTTGGAGGGACTTTTTTTAGTTTGTGCATCTTCTTTGACAAAGACTTTTTCAAATGTGAACTGAAATTCATTCAGGGAAACGTATTCCGGCAAGGCGTGGCTGATCATATTCAGTAACTGAGCCGGTGATTCGTCCAGTTGCAGGCCTGCCAGCAGATCTGCGCGAATGTCCGTTTGTTGAATTTGTAGAGTCAGTTGGGTCGGGTCTTCCAGTTGATCGTTCATCAGCTGCGCACGTTTTTCCAGCGCTTCTTTTTTCGTTTGAAGCTGATGTTGAATTTCCCGCTGGCGCACCGTACTCAAGGTGACCAGTGTCAGAAAAATCAATACGATCGTTCTTCGCCAGATGCGGTTTCGATGCCGCCTCCTGACTTCGCGATAACTGGCTGGTAAAAAATCGATTTCAGGTATCATATTCTCGCCCTTAGCGGGGTCTTTTCGGATGGCTTATATTTCACATCCGTGTTACTGAATCAGGGTATCTATAATTTTTATGCCGAACTGCTTCAGGCTCTAAATAGTTTTCTCTTTCATAGCCAGGCCCAACGCTGTGGTCCATCTGCCGGGGCGTTCCAGAATGGATGTGGAAGTCGGCCAGCGTTCCAGGCTTTCAAAGGGATTGCCCATTTCGCAATCGGTATTTAATCGTTCTGAAAGAAAGTCAATCAGCCAGGGGCTGCATTCATTACCTGTGACGATCAGCTGATTCAGTTTTTTCCCGCGGAAGGTCACTTTGTAATAGCGCAGACAGTTTTCAATTTCTGTGCTGATCGATTCCAGCAGAGAGCGAATCGAATCGATGACGGAACGATGCAGTTCATCACTGGCATCCAGTGAAGTGGAGTTGGTGACAATATTTCGCATGCGAATCGCTTCAGAGAGCGGCAAATCCAGGTTTTCTGCGACAGCACGATCAAGTTGGTTACTGCCTTGCATGATATATTTCAGAAAGAGCACATTTTGCTGATCAGCAAAAATGACTGTCGTAGCCGCTTCCCCAAAATTCAGATAACAATTGGCAGAATTCGAATGTGCCCCCCGTGCGCCGTCATGAAAACACCGCAGAGTTGCCGAAGGTTCCACGTCAATGGCGACCGCATTTAACCCGGCCAGATCCAGGAGATTCAGATGGCGTTCCAGAATTCCATTATGGCAGGCCAGCAGAATGACTTCCTGTTTGGTATTGGCTTCCTGCCGCACCTGACCAGCGGGTAGATGACGAATTTCTGCGTCTGCCACCGGATAGGGCAGTCTTTCTTCTGCTTCCCAGGCAACCACTTTGGTGAGTTCTTCTGCCGGCAGTTGTGGTAGTCGAATATTCTGGATGAACAGTTCCTGTGATCCCAGGCAACTGGTCACTCGGCGACCTTTGAAATGATGATCGGAAAGGATGCGACGGATTTCCGCTGCGATTTTTGCATCACGTTCGTCGAGCGTCAGTTTCTCGTCAAAGTCAAACTGTTCCTGTGCTATCGCATGGACAATGCGATTATTGCGTGGACCGGTTAACTGAACGAGGGTCACGGAATTCGGGCCCAGCTGTAAACCGATGGGACTATATTGTGATCGTTTGATTGAAATCATGTTTTCAGTTTCGTTTTCAGTGAATGAGTCGCCGGGTGTTATAATGTTTGAATCTCACCAACCCATGCCTGGCCTGTAACCCAGGAAACGGTGATGAGGATGTAAAACGTATTTCCATATTTTTGAGTTGTTAACATCAGGATTGTGTCTTCGTTGCGCACAGGGCCCGTGCCACCCGTTGGGCCGAATGTGAGTTCGCTGACAGCTGAATCGGATGTTTTCAATTTGATTTGTCTGAGTACCGCCTGCCCGGGCAGATTCAGAGAATCAATCTGTATCTGTTTGAGGTAGCGATCTGAATCCGCGGCTGATCCCGCAAGGTTGTTTTTGGGAACCGGTAAATCACCAGAGCCGGTATGCAATATTTCATAGGTTTGTGCATTGAGGTCAAAATCGACCTTGTATTCTGAATTGAATTTGATGGCGTGGTTGCGTGCCAGATGTAAGTCAGCCACCAGCATGCGTGCGGTGGCATCCAAAGCCAGCGAACCACTGCTGTCGGTTGAAATCAGGGACACGGTTGCCAGAATCGAGAGCAACAGCACCACAATCATCAGTTCGACCAGTGTGAAACCGTTTCTGTCGGCGCGCAGGTTTTCCGTGGGCCTCCTTCGTTGAAAAGGATGCCAGCCACTTAGCCGATGATTACGATCAATATGTTGCATCTGATCTCACTAACAAAATTATTGAGTCTCTTTCCAGTCAATCAGCGACCAGCGATACCCGGAGAGTTCCGGAGTCGTCTCTCCTCCATCGAAAGGCTGAAATAACGGCGGTTCCCAACGATATGCCTGATCTTTCAAATGCTGAATATGCAGTGTGGGTTCCAGGCTGAGTCCGTAAGACTGGTAATACGAACTCCAGCCAGTAAAATTGTAAGGGTTCTCCAGCCACTCACTGAATGGGATTTCAGAGTAGCCAAAATATCGTCGCACGTCGTTTTCATAGTCCCACTTATGTTTACGGTCATTCCAGTACGAACTGGAAAGCACCCATTCATCGAGACGATTAAAATTATATGTTTCAGCACAAATGGGACCGCGAATCTGCGTCAGTTCCTGCTTGTGACGTTTGATTAAATAGCCGGTGGGCGAAGGATGATCAATCTCCCCCCGGACGGTCAGCTGTTGATGTGCGCTGTCCACCCCGGTGATGGGATACCAGGATCCCGTCGTTCCCGTTTGACCGGTTCCCGTCGTTTCCAGCCAGATCGCGTATTTCCCGTTGCTTGAGATCAAGTCGAGAAGCTTGTATTCCTGGAGCGTCACTGTGCTAAAAGGCTGTTCGATCGAAACCGCTGTTGCAGTGCCCGAATATTGTATGTTGGAGACATTCGCATAATCGACAGAGCCGCCGGCTCCGTTGACGTCACCATGACACACGACGGCTCCTTCGAGTGTTGTTTGTGTTTCACGGACAAATTCAATATCGTCTGCTACGACTGTCGGCAGTCGCGGCCAGCGCTCTGCGTTGAGCACCAGTGATCCGCCGTCAGAGCCTTTCCAGTTGAACGAGGTGAGATGGATGCCTTTGCCATGGAACGTTATTTTTGACGTAGCGACCAGTGTTCCCTGTAGCACAACGTTGTCATAAACATTCAGACTGCCACTGCGATAGAAGATCCCCAGAGGGTTTCCTGGAGACGGCTTCAGTGTCACATTATATAATGAGGAGTTCAGCGAAACCGCCTGATAGACCGGACCTCCTTCATATAGTCGATAACTGGAAAAAGCAGAATAATTTGAGCTGGGAATCCGCAGGCGGTTACTGGTAGTAGACCAGTTCAGTTTGAGATCTGCCAAATCTCTTCGGCTCGAAGAAGAAGGGTAATCATAATAGGTCACCGACCCCGCGATCGGATGGGGATAAGAAATAGTGGCCTCTGAAAGACTGGTTGAACCTGCCGGGAAAGTAACAAACCGTTTCCCCAGGTCTTCCAGGAACTCATCCCGAACCGAAGAACTCCAGGCAGGGTCCTCGTACAGTACCAGATTATCATAGAGCCATATATTACCATCGATGCGGTCGCAGGGATCCAGAATGAGTGAACTGGAACCTGTTTCGGCAAACAGCGCGTATTGCCGGAACTGATCGAAATCTCCCGAGTTCGTGACTTGATCAGTCGCGGCAGCGGAGTCTCCCGGTAATATCGAGCGGCCTGTCAATCGAGGCACCAGTCTCATTTTTGCCGTAATCAGATACTCAGATCGCATATTGCTGTTGGTGGCTGAAGTCCAGGCGCCCAGCGAGTGGGCATTCAATTCCAGAACGGAACCGATGGAATCCCCTGTAGTTTCAAAGGAGATCGCGTAGGTACTGTCTCCATCCGAGTCTGAGAAAAACTCGCGCTGATACTGGTCATTTACTCCGGTCCATTCCAGTGAATTCAATCGATTCAATGCGTCCGTCATTCCTGCCCGGGCGGCATTCATTGCCAGATCACGCCTCGAACCATTTTCGGTAACCTGAGTGAGTACGCTCTGGGTCTGGATAAAGGAGTAGGTCAACACCAGCGACATACTTAATGCAAACATCACCAGGATCATCGAGATCCCCGCGCGCGAAGTGCGCAGATTCCTCCACAGCAGAGATCGACTTTTGTCGTCGGCTTTCAGACTGCGAAGATGCGCTGCTTTATGGTGCGTATGCATAGTACCTCGAACCGGATGCAAAAAATGGTAAGGCAGATGCGGAATTAACTTCATTCAAAGCTGTCTGTTCTGCTGTTTCGAACTGTGCTTCGCAGTTTACGGTCACCAGACGCAGTCCACTGCTGGCACTGGCGGTTCCCTGAGGCCAGGAAAGATTCATCCAGTCAGCCGTTCCAGGTGAAACACTGCTCAGGCTGGAATCGCTGGGAGTTTTGACCAGACTGAAAAAAACATTTCCGGCTGCTGGTCCCCAGGGATTTCCGGAGAGGACATACTGACTGCATTTGATCCGATTGCTCAGCAGCGTAGATTCTGCCTGGCTCGATTGAATGGCAGAGCGGATCGTGCTGTTGAAAGAGGAACTGTTAAAGTCGATTGTGCTATTGGTATCTGGAAACGCGATTTCAATCAGGTTGTGTCCATCAGCAGGATCGACGGTATAGATCAGGATTTCACTCAGCTGAGGCAGACGTGTGATCGTTCCCTGTTCGCTGAGGCCTCCGTTACGTCCGCCGGACCAGACCACCAGTGTGTTCGGAATATCAATGCTGTTCCAGGAATTTGTGACGACCGCAATTCCGACCCGCGGAGATTGCCCACTGACATGATAAACGCCTGCCTGCGAGATCATCAGTTTGATTCGATCGAAGGCTGCATTAATCTGCGCCTGGGAATCTTCTATTCCACGCGTATGCTGCCAGGCGGATTGTGTGGCAGTGACAATGCCGGCCAGCGCGACAATCAGAATGGAAGAGATGGCCATAGACATCAACAGTTCAACGAGTGTGAAACCTAGACGGGAGTTCTCTTTTCGTACTGCGCAGCAACGCACGCAAGTCCGTTCTGAGTGGAACGGACTCTCTGAAAACACAGGCAAAACAGCCTTCAGGTTATCAGGGTGAAAGTGGAACATAACTGAATATTCTCGTTGCCTCCGTAATCACATGACTTTGTGAGTCTGCATTCATGGCCAGTTTGATGGTGACAGTCACCCTGCGATAACTGGTCTGAGCTTGAGTCACGACCCACCCCGTGCCATCGCTGTTGGGCTGAATACGTTCAACCGAAACTTCTCGCGTCAATCTGTTTAAAAAACCGGTATCCGGGGTCAGCAGACTGGGACGGGAAATCGGATATCTTTCCAGAATCGTGACGGGTTCTCTGCCCAGCGAATAACCCTGTTTGCTTTCTGGCGGTGTTGAGGACCAGCTATCGTAGTCATCCAGATCATCAAAATATTCGCGGGAACTTTGAAACCCGGGCCTGGTATCACTGGTGACCGGAAAACGGACTGCTGAGAGTTCTTCCAGCATCTGGTCGGCGAGACCTGATCCGATGTTGTGATTCAATGCGGAGTAACAGGTACCGAGGGAAGCGCCAATCGCAGAGAATAGAGCGGCTCCGGCAATCGCTGTGATTGTCACAGAGACGAGAGATTCAATCAGAGTAAATCCGGTGCGGCAGGATCGCTGCAACCACAGTTTTCTGGTTGCCATGAGCTCTTCCAATATAATACCGCTTGAGGGTGCTGATCTGTTGTCATGCTTTCAACGGTCCAGAAACATCACACATGATCTGAGTATCCAGCACCATCAAGCCAGATGGTTCCAAGACAAAAAAAGAGCGCGGCAAGGTCCCCTCAAAGCTCCCAGCTTTCCTTGCCGCGCTGTAGATCCTCGCCTCGATAAGAAGCGGAGGAAATTGTTGTTTGTGTTCGTTGAGCGGGTTAGTTGCCCCTCTCTGCCAGTAAAAGTAGTTCACGCAATTTGTTAGTCAAACAGAATTGCGCAAGAACTTTGGAAAAGGCGGCTCTCCGATAAATTTCGGAAGGCGCAGGGAGTCAGGAGAGTCTTCCAACCGGTAGAATCGCTACAGGCCGAATTGAGGCATAGGTTACCTGCCTGCTGGCAGAGCAGTCGCATGCTGCTGGCGTGATCGAATTATTTTTTCTGACTCTGCTCGATCTGAGATTTAGTAGAGAGTGCCGCCTCGCGCAAGACTTCACTGGTATCAGTGTTGTCGATGAGCGTCTGCAATTCTGTCAGAGTTGTTTTAGCTGGGTTCCCCATCTGGCCGAGTACTTTAATGGCCGCTAATTGAACATCCGGGTCTGAGTCGTTGAGCGCGGCTTTGATGGCGGATAATTGATCTGCTGACTGCGATTCCAGATTTCCCAGGGCGTAGATGGATGTGAGTCGCGTATTGGGGTCGGGGTGTTCTGTCAGACTGATTAATACAGGGATGGCTTTCTCTCGATATTCAGGAAAATGCGTGAGTGTTGAGGCCGCATTGACCTGTGTAAACGGAGATGCATCCTGCAGCGCTGTCTCCAGAACCGGCGCTGCCTCTTTCGCGTCCGGACCCAGACTGGCCAGATACATGCTGGCAAGTTCTCTGGCACCGGGATCAGAATGTGACATGGCATCCTTTAAAGTAGGGACTGCAGTCTTGCCAAATGAACTCAGTTTTTTATCAGCCTGTATCCATTCATCGGGATCAGGTTCGGTGCGAATTGACAACAGCGTTTCAAAAACGGCTTTGACTTCTGCCTGGGGATCGACGGGTTCAGCGGTAACCGCAATCGTCTCTACAGTCTGCTCTGGTGCCGTTGCAACCGGAGAGGGCTGTTTACTTTCAGCAGACGCCGGTTGTGAGCTGTCAGTACTGGCAGAGCCACCACAGCCTTTCAGAGAGAAGGTGCACAAAACCAGGCTCACAGAGAACACAACTCGAAATACTTGCATCTGACAGGAATCCATCCACTGAAAAATTCGTCTTAAATCCTAATACATTCGCATCATAGCGAATTCCTCGATCTGTGTGGATAGAAATTAAATATTCCTGTTTCAATCTGCTGAAACAGGGCTGATAACGGGAAATCGCCATTAACTTAAGTCCCCCCCAAGTGTTATAATTTCTGCAGATTCCTATACAAATCAATCTATTTCAAACCCCAGACTGCAATCGAGGTTTCTCATGAGGCAGGTGTTATTCTTGACCGTATGTGTGGTAGCCGGTTTCTCATTCCTCGAGAGTCCCTCACCGGTTTATTCACAAAGCAGTGCCTATTTTCGAAATCAGCGCAATGATATGGTGACCCGCTATATCGAAGGAGAGGGGATCAAAAACCCGCGCGTGCTCTCATCAATGCGGCAGGTACCCCGGCATGAATTTGTCAGTTCGAATCTGAAACATCTGGCATATCAGGATCTGGCTTTACCCATTGGCTATAAGCAGACCATTTCTCCCCCTTATGTCGTTGCCTATATGACGGAAACGATTGATCCGCAGCCGGATGACAAAGTGCTCGAGATTGGTACCGGCAGTGGATTTCAGGCAGCCGTACTCTCTGCGCTGGTTAAAGACGTTTATACCATCGAGATTGTGGAAGGACTGGGCAAGAAGGCGGCTGTTCGACTGAAAAAACTGGATTATGATAATGTCCATACACGAATTGGCGATGGGTATCTGGGTTGGCCGGAAGAAGCGCCCTTTGACAAAATCATCGTGACCTGCTCGCCGGAAAAAGTTCCTCAGCCTTTAATCGATCAACTAAAAGAGGGCGGAATGCTGCTGATCCCCCTGGGAGAACGCTATCAGCAGGTTTTCCATTTGTTTCAAAAAGAAAAGGGAGAGCTCAAACACAAACGACTGATTCCCACACTCTTTGTCCCCATGACGGGACGTTCGGAAGAGAAACGGGAAGTCAAACCGGATCCGCTCAAACCGGAAATCATCAACGGTAGTTTTGAAGTGGATGCCAACAATGACCAGAAAGCAGATAACTGGCATTATCAGCGACGGGTGAGCCGGATGACCTCCCAGGCACCGGACGGAGCCGCCTATCTGAAATTCGAAAATGATACCCCCGAACGGCTTTCACAGATCCTGCAGGGCATGGCCATCGATGGATCTCATGTTGATTCACTGGAAATCAGCTTGCAGTTGAGTTATTTGAACACAGCTCAGGGAAAGCAGTCCTTTCAGAAACCGGGTTTTATCATCCATTTTTATGATTCGGTGCGCCGCAATATCGGCCAGGCTTATCTCGGCCCGTGGATCGGAAGTCGTGGCTGGCATCTGGAAAAGAAGGTCATTACCATTCCTCCGCAGACACGCGAAGCAGTCATTCAACTGGGTTTGAATGGCGGAACAGGCATTCTCAGCGTGGATGATCTGAAGATTGAGAAGGTCAACTGAGTTTTACGGACAGGAACCAATGAGTCTGCGATTCCTGCTGAAAGTACACCTTCAGACCTTGGAAAATGTGGCAGATCGCCTAGAATAATTTTATCATTCAACTCTCTCACGTGTTTGAATGCATTAGTATGCTCTTTCCTGCATCAAAGAAGTTGCTGACAGAGACTGAGCTGCATTACGAAGGGGGGCGATTGCTTTCGCAGGGAACTCACTTTTGGAGTGTGCCTGATGCGGATGTGAACTATCCCGCCTTCGACAGAGATCAAAATCCCACCTTTACGCGACCCATCTGGAAAACAAATGTCATTACGCCAGTTTCAAGTTCAACAACAGTCTTCGGGAGCAGTTTTTGAGCACCCGGAGGAAAACTATCCCCTTGCATCTCATTTTGGCTCACCAGAAAAAGAATATCAGGCTGCCCGGGAATCGGCGGCGGTCTTTGACCTGAGCAACCGGGATCAGATCGAGTTATCTGGCACAGACCGGCTCAAATTCCTGCACAATTTTTGTACGAATGATATCAAAGGTTTGCAGCCTGATCAGGGTTGCGAAGCCTTTGTGACAAATGTTCAGAGCCGCATTCTGGGGCAGATTAATGCGTTTTCTCACGAGGAATCGATCTGGATTGATACAGCACCGGGACAGAGCGAGAATATCACTCAGCATCTGGACCGTTATAT
Source organism: Gimesia algae (assembly GCF_007746795.1). Classification (NCBI taxonomy): domain Bacteria; kingdom Pseudomonadati; phylum Planctomycetota; class Planctomycetia; order Planctomycetales; family Planctomycetaceae; genus Gimesia; species Gimesia algae. The sequence goes on along the minus strand of NZ_CP036343.1, from coordinate 7,904,659 downwards.
TATCCTGGAAGATGTCCGTCTGCTTGTCCGGACTCAGGAGTTTGGCAGCCTGTACCTTTCAGGACCACGCGCGTCAGAGATTCTCAAGCAGCTCGATATCGACGTCGATGCGCTTGAAGTGTTCCAGCAACTGAGATTGACAAACAGCGATGCCAGACTGACTGTGCGTCGTGTCGACTGGTTTGGTCAGCCGGGATATCTCTGCTGTCTGCAGTATGTCAAAATCGCAGATTTCTGGAACAGTCTGCTCGAGGCAGGCGCTGTACCCGCTGGTCAGGAGACCTTCGACGCGATCAGAATTGAGTCATTGTTTCCCGTTTATGGTGTCGATCTGACTGATGCGAATCTGGCTCAGGAAGCCAGTCGTACTGCTCAATCTATTTCATTTAAAAAGGGCTGTTATCTGGGTCAGGAACCCATTGCCCGGATTGACTCTTTAGGGCACGTCAATAAAGAAATTCGATCCATCGGACTGGAGGAATCCTGGGTTCCACCTGCAGGTTCAAAAGTCATGGTCGCTGGAGAGTCTGGGCCTGAGGAAGCGGGCACGATAACTTCCTCTGCCCGCTCTTTTGGAAAATATTCTGTCGTGGCAATGGGTGTGCTTCGCAAAAATGCCTATGCGCCTGGTACGACGGTAGAAGTGGTGGCAGACGATCAAAAAGCGACGGGAACCGTGTTCACCGAACTAGATTGATCTGACGGATTCGTAAATTCTTGACAGTTGAGTGATCAGAACGCAGTGAAACCTCTGGACGTGCGGTATAATCTGAATCAAAAACGGTGATTCAATTCATGTTCCACGAGCCGCTGAAATTACAACTGCGATTTCTCAAGATGATTGTGACGCTGTTCGCTCTGGTGTTGTTGATTCAAACCTGGAGGCTCTGGACGCCGCAAACTCTCTTTCCACAGGTTCCATTATTTGCCTGGGTGTCTGAGATACCAGCAACTGTAGACTGGCTGTCGTTTACCATTATGGGACTGAGCCTGATTTGTCTGCTGGTGTTATCGGTAGTGCCCTTTCTTATGAAGAGATCAGAGGGGGACGATGATCCTCAATTTCAGAGGCTTTGCGGCTGTCTGTTTCTGTTGGCATTTGTGTTGGCAGTCGTCTTTGATCAACATCGTCTGCAGCCGTGGGCTTATCAGTTTGCGTTGGGATTGCTGATCTTGACGGTGCTCAAACCACCGCGCGCGATTGCCTTGTTTCGATTGCTGGTGATCAGCATTTATTTTTATTCTGCGCTCTCCAAATGTGATGCCAGTTTTGTTCAGACTCTGGGGCGTCAGTTGGCAGAGGGGCTGTTTTCCGCAGTGGGGATTTCGACTGCCTACTGGTCAAAACAGACTTTGAGCTGGATCGCGACTTCTTTTCCTGTTGGAGAATTCCTGATTGCATTCGGATTGTTCTTCCGCCGCACAAGACAAGTCGCTCTGTGGGTGGCAGTCGGAATGCACCTGACGCTGATACTCGCGATCGGGCCACTCGGATTGAACCATTACCAGGGTGTGCTCATCTGGAATGTGTACTTCATTCTTCAGGATCTGATTCTGTTTCATGCACGCTTCCAGAATCAGAAGCCTGTTGAGCCTGCGGAGAGTCAGGTAGAAGAGCGTGTGTCGCAATCTGCTGTGACAGGCTTGGCACGAGGCGTTCAGATTCTGATCTGGTTTGCGCTGTTGGCGCCTCTGCTTGAGCCCACCGGCTATTTCGATCACTGGCCCAGTTGGGGTTTGTATGCAAGTCATCATGACCGCGTGGTTCTGTTGATTGATGAAGAAGCAAAATGGGAGCTTCCCCCTGACCTGCAACCATTTATCGATTCTCCCCAACCCTTAAGTCGCTGGTGTCGCATGCGTGTGGAACGCTGGTCCCTGGCAGACCTGGGGGCACCCCTGTATCCACAGGCCCGGTTTCAATTGGGAGTTGCGCTCGCTGTCGGCAAGGCAGTCGAACAGAATCAAGCTCAGAATGAGTCTCAACCACGCATCAGACTACTGTATGAAAGTGCTGCTGATCGCTGGTCGGGAAAGCGTAAAATCAGAGAATATAATGGCTTATCCCAGATTGAGCCTTTGACCGGCGAGTTTCTGCTGAATGCAGCTCCCCGGCCGTTCCAGATCGAGTAGCCAGAGAACCTTTTTTATGAAAAGCGGTCTCTCCTGTGTGCGTCGGTTGCAATTCGCGGAGTTTCAAAATACAAACGTTTTTCTGAAACAGGAATGAATTCCAGGTACTCATCCACCGACTATAGTTCAGCATTTATCAAGATTCGAGGCGTGAAATGGCTTTTATTAACGATCACTATCTCAAGCTCAAAGCGGGTTACCTGTTTCCTGAAATCGGGCGTCGCGTCAATAAATTCTGTGAAGAAAACCCGAATGCGGCCGTCATCAAGCTGGGAATCGGCGATGTCACCGAGCCACTGCCGACTGCGATTCGTGAAGCCATGCATGCTGCCATCGATGAGATGGGAGAAGCAGGCAGCTTTCGTGGCTATGGCCCTGAGCAGGGTTATGGATTTCTGCGGGAAGCGATTGCAAAGAATGATTTTCAATCGCGAGGCGTCGATATCTCAGCGGATGAAATCTTCGTCTCAGATGGTTCCAAGTGTGATACGGGAAATATTCTGGACATCTTCGGTGCCAATAACAAAGTCGCCGTGACGGATCCGGTTTATCCCGTCTATGTGGATACGAATGTGATGACTGGTCGCACCGGCGCTGCGGACGAAAATGGTCGCTACGCGGGGCTGACCTATCTCCCGGTCACGGCCGAAAACAATTTTGTGGCTCCCCTGCCCGAATCACCCGTCGATCTGATTTACCTCTGCTATCCCAATAATCCCACGGGAACCGTGGCGACCAAAGAAACGTTGAAGCAGTGGGTCGATTATGCCCGCGCCAATGGTTCGATCATTCTGTTTGATGCTGCCTATGAAGCATTTATTACCGATCCGGAGATTCCTCATTCCATCTATGAAATCGAAGGTGCTAAAGATGTGGCAATTGAATTTCGCAGCTTCAGCAAAAATGCCGGTTTCACCGGAACCCGCTGTGCTTTCACCGTTGTTCCCAAACAACTGAAGGGGACGACTGCCAGTGGAGAACCGGCAGAGATCCACCCACTCTGGAACCGCCGTCATTGCACCAAGTTCAATGGGGTTTCTTACATCATCCAGAAAGGGGCAGAAGCCGTTTATTCTGAACAGGGTCAAGAGCAGATTCAGAGCCTGATTGCTTTCTACCTGGAGAATGCACGTTTGTTACGTGAAGGGCTGGAATCCGTGGGTATCTCTGTCTATGGCGGAGTGAATGCCCCCTATGTCTGGCTGAAAACCCCCGGCGAATCAACCAGCTGGGAATTTTTTGATGAACTACTGCAGAAAGCACATCTGGTCGGGACTCCCGGCAGTGGTTTTGGCGCTTCCGGGGAAGGATATTTCCGGTTAAGTGCTTTCAACACCAGAAATAATATCAACGAGGCGGTCACCCGTTTTCAGAACGTGGTCAGTTAAACCTTCTGGTGAGATTTCCGGGGATAAGCAGCAGGAGAAAGCCCTGTTTTCAAGGAGAAGTGTGCTTTATTGTAGACACTTCCCTTGATAGTCTCATATAATCGACGCTTTGATTTTGTCAAAGATCCTCTGCGCAAGAGGACGCCATGCAATACATCACCCGCTAATTCGGGGGCCAAAACAGCCAGCCGAATCTCGCCGACTCGTATGGTCTCTCCCGTTTAAACTCGTTTTCATTGTTCCCCGAAAGGTTTTTCTTATGTCGAAATGGCATCTCGCTGCCTGTTTAAGTATCGCATTCTTCGGTTTTTCCGCCACGGCGCATGCACAAAACGAAAAAGCAGCTTCCGGTAAATCAGGGCTTGACGGTCAGAAGCAGAAAGTCAGTTACGGAATTGGCTTTAATCTGGGTCAGAACCTCATGCGGGATCAGCTGGATCTGGATCCGCAAATTCTGGCGAAAGGCATTGTGGATGCGATGACCAAACAGAAGCCGCAAATGACAGAGGACGAAATTCGCGCTACGCTGATTGCCTTTCAGCAGGAACTTCGCAAGCAGCAGGAGGCCAAGATGAAAAAGGCCCAGGCTGAAAATGTGACGAAAGGCAAAAAATTTCTGGAAGCCAATGCAAAAAAAGAAGGTGTGAAAACCACCAAAAGCGGACTGCAGTACAAAGTCATCAAATCGGGTAAGGGAAAAACTCCCGGTCCCAAAGACAGTGTCACCACCCATTATCGTGGTACTCTGATTGACGGCACTGAGTTCGACAGCTCTTACAAACGCAACGAGCCGGCTACATTTCCTGTCAGTGGAGTGATCAGCGGCTGGACAGAAGCACTGCAGCTGATGAAAGAAGGGGATAAATGGCAGTTGTTTATTCCCAGTGATCTGGCCTACGGCGAGCGTGGTCAAGGATCTGATATCGGTCCCAACTCAGTATTGATCTTCGATATCGAACTTCTCAAGGTCAACTGATACAATTCGGTCGATTGCTCGACTCGGACAACATCTACTATACAGCCGACGTATCTCAGGATACGTCGGCTTCTTTTTTTACCCTGGTTTAAGCAGATCGGCTGTACGGACTGCAGGGGTTATGCTGAATGCGATATGCGGTTTTTCATTGAGGTATTGTATTTTATCGAAGTCAAAGTTCGTTGATGTGGCGTTTTGTAAGCTAAGATTCACGGAGTCTCGCAAAAAAATTGTGTTGATCTACATACTCCGCCAACTTCAAAAAGTCACTGAGCCATGCCAGATACCAAACAAGATACAGACCACCTCCTGCAACAGCTCCAATATTCACAGGCGAAGCCAACCTGCGCCGAGTGTGGCACGCATGAGCCTTGGGGACTCTCTTCGTGGTGCCCCGAATGTGGTTTCTATCCCAAACTGGGGAAATGTGTCGGCCATTCCGACCAGAATGGTCAATCGCTGGAACAACCACAACCTCAGACAATCTGGGAATTGATCCCGGCCTGGGGATGGGTGCTCGGTGTCGGGACGCTGGCCTCGATTGGTGTTAGTGTATGGGGACGCTTCTACAGCGAAGACCCTGGACAACTCTGTCTGTGGACGATCACCCAGGCGACCGTAGGCCTGATGATGTTTTTAGTCGGTCACTTTATCGCTTATTTGAACGCAGTTTCCCGTTCGGCGGATTTCAGTATTCTGAGTATCATCGTTACACCATTCAAAATCTGGCGACCCGCGATACGTCGTTTTCCGGAAGGCGCCTGGAAACTGGATCTGGCTGTCTGGGGGTTGACCCTGGTTGTGTGTGCGTTCGCGATCGTGGGAGGCTTCGAATTCAATTCCCTGTTCAAAGACTGGGGTGTTAAAAAAACTGCCAATGTGAATCTGCTGGCTTCAGTCGTTGATCAGGCTAAGTCTGCAGATGGTGAAGGAGGCGCTGACAATATGGAAGATGCGTTAAATGACTTCGCCGGTGGTACCGAAGAAGAAGGTTCCGCATCATCAGCAAAAGCAAAAGCCGCCGCCGCAGCGCAGGCTGCATTACCTGCCCCAGAAGAAGAACCCAAACCAGAGCCGGAACCGGTAGTTGAACCTGAGACGGCTCCACTCCAGGAATTTGATTGTCTACTGGTAGGCTATTCTGCTCTGCCAAATGGAACCATTGATGCAGTGCTGCTGGCATCTTCCTATAACAAACATCTGGTGTATGCAGGTTATATCCGAGGCAGCGAGCTTCCTGATGACATCCGACAGGAATGGCAGAAACGTCTCCCCAAACTGAAACAGAAAGAGCCATTTGTTAAAACCAGTCAGGTTGCCACCTGGATTAAGCCCAAGATCACTTTGAAAGTGAGTTCTGAAGGTTGGACGGATACGACACATCGGCTGATTAAACCACAGTTTGTCTCTGTCCTGCAGGAAATCAGTCTGGACTGATTCGGACCCCCAAAAATAAAACAGAGAAAGGTCTCGCTGAATGGATCGGCGAGGCCTTTTTTTATGTGCGACACGTGTTCTTTTCTGTTCTGAGTCAGGATAGCTGTTATCCGGCTGTCGGCCTGCTAAAATACTGGGGGACATGACTCACAGGAACCAGACGGGCAGACAGGCAATGAAACCGGAATTAGAACGTTACAGTCGACAGGTGCTTTTTTCAGAACTGGGCGAAGCAGGTCAGACGCGATTAATGCAGAGTAGTGTGTTGTTATGTGGCTGCGGTGCCCTGGGGACCGTGCTGGCAGAAACACTGGTCAGAGCGGGCGTCGGTCATATCAAAATCGTGGACCGGGATTTCGTGGAACTCAGTAACCTGCAACGGCAGGTTCTGTTTGATGAATCCGATGTCGCCGCGAAACTTCCCAAAGCAATCGCGGCTGTTGAAAAGCTGAAAAAAATCAACAGCGAAGTACAGATCGAAGCTGTGGTAGAAGACATTGATCACACCAACATCGTGGCGCTGGCTGAAAACGTCGATCTGATTTTGGATGGGACGGATAATTTTGAAGTTCGTTATCTGATTAATGACGTCTCGCTGGAACTGGGGATTCCCTGGATTTACTGTGGTTGTATCGGCAGTACCGGGCAGACGATGACCATTCTGCCAGGCAAGTCGGCGTGTTTGCGATGCCTGATTGATTCCGCGCCCGAACCAGGCAGTACAGAAACCTGTGATACCGCGGGCATTCTGGGTCCGACAGTCAATGTGATTGCTTCACTGGAAGCCGTGGATGCCATCAAGCTGCTCTCCGGTCAGATCGAACAGATCAAACCAGTCCTGACTGTGGTCGATGTCTGGGAGGGGTCGTTTCGGCAGATGAGCGTTGCCGATCTGAGGGAGAAAGGGGGTTGCAAAGCCTGCCACCAGGGGGAACGAATCTGGCTGAACGGAGAACAGGGTTCGCGCACGACCCGTCTCTGTGGGCGCAACGCGGTTCAGGTTTCTCCCGCCGACAAAGGTAAAATTGCATTTGAGGATCTGGCAGTCAAATTACAGAACTCGGGCAGCGTTGACGTGAACCCTTACCTGTTGCGGCTGAATCTGAAGAACCCCGATTATGAAATCAGCCTGTTTCGTGACGGCAGGGCGATCATTAAAGGAACCGATGATCCCTCGGTCGCCAAGACGATCTATGCCCGCTACATAGGCAGTTGAAACATGCTATTCTGCGGGCTGGATTTCAGCTTGATACTTGAGAAAATCCTGAACCATTTCCGCACGGATTCGCATCATCAACTCTCGAGTCAACAGATTCGAATGGTTTTTGCCCTGGTGAATCTCCACCACGGCGTCGGCGTCCAGTTGCTCCAGCGTCTGTTTGAGCAGTTGGGTGGCACCATTCAGGTAGAAGGTGTCCTGGTCTCCCATAAAGACATGAATTTTTCCCACGAGTTCTGGTGCCAGCTGTTTCCAGTTTGATTCCAGAATCAGCCGAATATCGTATGCTTTCCAGGCATCCGCCACTTCCGCATCGATCGTGCCGGTCTCCCAGTCATAGAGCTTCAGCGGTTCGCCGTCCGCACCGCGGGGACTGAAAACGGCTTCGAAACTGCGGAGCTGTCCGCCATGCCCGAGCACCTGTTCCATTTTCGCGAAGGGTTCGAACCAGAGAATCGGCTGATTTCCTCTGCGGGCAATCGGCCGGGGCTGGTTGTTCGCGTCACGATAGACGTTACTTCCCGGTTCGTAAATGTTGATCTGCTGGAAGTCGCGAAAATCAACCGGGTCGGGGGCGGTACTCCAGGTGCCGCCAAAGACGGTTGGATAGGTGACCTGCAGCCAGAGGGACGACCATCCCCCGGAAGAATGTCCTGTTAAAAACCGGGCGCGGGAATGCGGGATGGCGCGGAATGCTTTTTCCAGCTCTGGTAAAAATTCCGTGGTAAACGCTTTTCCGACAGGTCCATTGGTAGCGGAATCAGCGAAGACATGGTGTCCCCAGCGACATTGCGGGTTGAGGAGCACGCGGATAAATTCGACGCCGCCGGCATTGCGTTCTGCAATCGGCGCTTGTGGCAGACTGCGTTGATGATCGCCGCCAAAGCCGGGAATGGAATAGATGACCGGATATTTTCGTTGAGGCTGTTGATAATAACTTTGCGGAAGGATCACACTGGCTTCAAAGCCGGTATCCTGACCGTGAAACTGGGATAACAGTGGCGAATGTATCTGGAAATGTTTGATCCACTGAGTCTCGGTGAAAGGTTTTTCCGGTACCAGTTGATCAATGGTCAACGTGGGACTGAGCGTGGCTGAAGTGCCGGTCAGTTGAACGACCTGGCTGAATCCGTTTCCGGGAGCCAAACCGATTTTGGGATCTGAGTTGTTAAAGCGCGCGACCGCCTGCACTCGATAACCGGCCAGGTTCATTTCCGCCAATGGCTTCGGATAAGAGAGCAGTCCTTTGGTTTCAGGTCCAAACTCAAGGAGTTCGCCGGGTTGCCAGTTGGTGACATCCCGGGCAAGGAAAGATTCCGGTTGAAACCAGGAAGGCCCGAGCCGTGGTTCGCGTCCGGATTTGGTAAAAATCAGATATACGCGACCTGTGAAAGCTTCCGGATGGACAGATTTCAGGAAACGAGCCTGGAAAATATTTTCGGCTGCTTCAGAATTTGTAGAATGCCCACAGAAGATCACTGAGGCACACACCAGTATCAGCAGAGAACACCGAAATCGTGGATTCATGGTGAATCGGACCTTTCAGGTTGTTTCAAAGTCGAACGCGAGTCAATAAAATCCAAGTCGTATCTTAACCCACAAACTGTATAAGAAAAGCAGCTTCCCTGAAAGGCGATTTTCACCATGGCTGAGAATACTTCCCGTCTGGAAGAACTGATCTCACGTTTGACTCAGGTCGAATCTGTGTTGATGCATCTGCAGCACGATGTCGAACAGTTAAATGAAGCATTGCTGCAGCAGAATACCATCGTGGATACATTGAGCAAGTCTTTGAAACTCCTGGATTTGCGTATGGGAGCTCTGGAAGTGGAAGACGAGGGGCCTGATCCAGTGCAGGACAAGCCGCCGCATTATTAGACTGTCTCCCGTTTTACTGTAGCGTCTCCGGATCCATTTGGACTGAGTATATTAGAGTGACAGACACTATGGTTAAGTGTGATGCGCTCTAGCCTGTGTTCAGATCGCATCTCTGGCGTTCCCGTTTTTCGCTAAAAACACTGCTGTGATAAGAGTACAGCTTGAAAAGCGGGTGGTGATGAGACATGCTTGATATCAACGTTGTTACATTTGATATCCTGGAGAACTGCCATCATGTACCAGTTATATTCTGCTGCCCGGTATTTCTGTCTGCTGCTACTGTTGAATTTCAGTTCTATGGAGCTGCTTGCGGCGGCGGAACAGAAGCGTCCCAACGTCGTCATCATCATGACAGACAACCATGGTGAGTGGACTCTGGGCTGCTACGGAAACAAGGATATCAAAACGCCGCACATCGACCAGCTGGCGAAAGAGGGAACCCTGTTTACCCGCGCGTTTGCAAATAACGCTGTCTGTTCTCCGACCCGCGCCACTTTTCTGACTGGTCTGATGCCCTGCCAGCATGGGGTGCACTGTTATCTCAGGCCTCGAATTCAAACTGGCCCCGATTCATATAATACCCTGGAGGAGTTCCAGTCGATTCCGCAGATACTGCATGACGCAGGCTATGTCTGTGGTCTCTCGGGAAAATGGCATCTGGGAGATAACCTGTCTCCACAGGAAGGGTTCTCTTACTGGATAACCAAACCACATGGATCCAGCGCTGGTTTTTATGATCAGGAAGTGATTGAAGATGAAAAAATCCGCAAGGAACCGACCTACCTCACCGACCTCTGGACTCAGCATGGAGTTGATTTCATCAAGCAGAATCAGGAAAAGCCGTTTTTTCTGTTCCTGGCTTACAACGGTCCTTACGGTTTAGGTTCGGCGATGAAAGAACCGATTCGCAACCGGTTCAAAGCAGACTATGAAAAGATGACCTTTCCTTCGTTTCCCCGAGAGAAAGCACAGCCCTGGAATTTTAATTACGGAGACTGGATTGGTGACTTGGGGATTATTCGTAAATACGCAGCCGAAGTTTCTGGCGTGGATGATGGGGTCGGCCGGATTATGCAGACGCTCAAAGATCTGGGATTACGAGAAAAAACGCTGGTGATTTTCACAGCAGACCAGGGATTGTCAGGAGGCCACAGTGGTTACTGGGGCATGGGCGATCACACGCGACCGTTGACCGCGTTCGACTGGACCATGACCATCCCGCTCATCTTTTCTCAGCCGGGAAAAATTATCTCTGGAGCAAGCCAGGATATGATGGTCGCTAATTACGATGTATATCCTACGTTACTGAATTATCTGGGATTAGAAGATAAAATTCCCGCGAAGCCAGCAATACCAGGGCGTAATTTCGCACCGGTCCTCAAAGGAGAACAGATTCCCTGGTCAGAGGTCGTATATTACGAATTCGAAAATGTCCGCTCCATTCGTACAAGGGACTGGAAGTATATCGAGCGCTTCCATGAATCACCCAACGAGCTGTATCATCTGGTCGCTGATCCACAGGAACATAGCAACCTGATTGACCAGCCTGCTTCCCAAAAGACCAGGAAGGAACTCAAACAACGACTGGATCAGTTTTTTTCCAAATATGCCGATCCACAATGGGATATCTGGAATGGCGGCAAATCCAAGACGATTTTGATGACAAAACAGCTGTTTCCCGATTCTTACCTCTATCTCCCTCCCCCAAAGCAATAATCTTTCGGTAGTTCACTTTGTCCACTGGAACACAATCTGCTCACATTTCTTCTGCACAACCAATAAAATCGTTGTATTCTGTGTAGATGTCCTTTAATGTGTAAAATACCTGTTTTGTTACGTGTTTCAATTATGCATCATCCGTTTTTTCGACTTATTGTTATTGTGTCGGAGAGAATGGGTAGCTTAGGCAGAAACTACTGAGTCTCAATGTGAAGTGGGCTAAATGTTGCATTTCACTTGATGGTCTTTGGACTCAACTTTCCGATACGTATTTTAACGAGCCGTTTTGAAAGTTTGAGCACAACCAGGAGGTACGTGCCATGTCGGTTACACATTTTACCGCCAAAGAGATTACTGATCTCGAGACTAAGTCGACAACTCCCCGTTTTTTACATTCTCTGTTTGGTTCAGCAGCCATTACGGCTCTGGCTCTGCAGTGGCCGACAACAGCCTGGCCGTTTGTGGTAGGTTGTACACTGGTTGCTGCCTACAGCATGTTCTGCTGGTCGAGTTGTTTCCATGAAACATCCCATCAGAGCATATGTGGCAAGCCCTGGGTAAGTATCATGCTGGGCCGTGCCATTGGCACAATGCTGTTTGTGTCTTACACTGCCTACCGGGAAGCCCATATTCGCCATCATGCATACTTGAATAAACCAGGTGACTGGGAATTGTGGCCTTATTCGGATCCGACAACATCCCTGACGTTTCGTCGCATTTTCTGCTGGCTGGAACTGCCATTGGGATTCGTGACTTCCCCATTTGTTTACAGCCGCCTTTGCTTCAGTAAAAACACACCAGTCAAAAATCCCAAGGTGATCAAAACCATGCGGATTGAATACGCGGTTATGGCGGTCGTCTGGGCAGCCATTCTGGGTGCCGTTACCTGGTTTTCCGTCTGGGTTCCCTTCCTGATGGCCTGGGTAATTCCCCACTGGATTGCCAGCGTGATTCAGACCTTTCGCAAATATACAGAACATCTGGGAATGCAGAGTTACGATCCCCTGCTGGGTACACGCACTGTGATTGGTTCCAACCTGATTACCCGCGTCTGTACTTATATTAACTTTGATATTTTCGTGCATGGCCCTCACCATCGACATCCCAAAATTGCTCATAACAAGCTTGTGGAAAAGATGGATAATTACCAGCAGGATAATCCTGACACGAAGTATCCTGTGTTCACAACTTATATGTCAGCCATTAAACATACCCTGCCCGCTTTATGGAATCCGGGTGTCGGAATGAACGTCGGGGCCCCTGCTCCGAAAAAAGAAAAATGGCTGGGTGCAGATAACTTTGTGACGGATGTCGCACGCGAGATTCTCTCTGATCGTGATGTCTCTAAGGTCCATCGGGCCTCGTAACAAAATCGAGATACACAAAACGCCCCAGTTGTCACTTCGACACTGGGGCGTTTTTTTTGGATCAGGCAGTATGTCGCCGCGACTTATCTGCGAAACAGACGGCGACGGAACAGACCACGTCGGGGAGCGTAGTAACTTTCCTGAGGGCAGCAGGGATCGGCAGTCTCTTCCGGAGTCAGTTCTTCCCGGACTTTGAGCAGCAGCTTTTTGCTGGCTTTGATACCGGCGTATTCGTCGAGTACCTTGCCCTCGTATTCAATCCCCACATATCCATGGTAACCGGCGTCGAGGACGATCTGCATCATCTTCATGTAGTCCGTATTGATTTCATCTCCGTCTTTGTTGAAATCGTGAGTTTTGGCACTGACGGCCTTGGCGTAAGGCATCAGTTCTTTAACCCCTTTATAGCGATCATATTGTTCGCCTGTTTTACGATCGAGTACGAAATTACCGAAGTCCGGCAGTGTTCCACATTCGGGCAGGTTGACCATTTTCATCACGCCAGCCAGCCAGGCTCCATTGGAAGAGAGGCCGCCATGATTCTCCACCAGCACATTGATGCCGTATTTCATTGCATACTTGGTCAGGCGACGCAGGCCATCGGCGGCCAGTTTTTGCTGTTCTTCGTAACTGCCATTGCTGCGGGCGTTCACACGAATGGAATGACAGCCGAGTGTTTTGGCAGCAGTCACCCACTTGTGATGATTTTTAATCGCCTGGGCCCGTTTCTTTGCATCGGGATCGCCGAGCGCCCCTTCTCCATCAATCATGATCAACACATTTTTCACGCCGACATCAGCGGCCCGCTTGTTCATCTCAGCCAGATATTTTTCATCGTTGGCTTTATCTTTGAAGAACTGGTTTACATATTCGACCGCATTGATGCCAAACTCTTCTTTGGTGACCTTCGCAAAGTCAAGGTTATCGAGCTTCCCCCCACGCAATGCGCGATGTAGAGACCATTCGGCCAGTGAAATGTCAAACAGCGGCTGGTTGAGCGCAGTTGTTGCCTGAGCGGAACTGGCCCAGCTGGAAAATGCGAGCCCGGCAGTGAATGCGGATGTATGTTTCAGAAAGTCACGGCGTGAAGTGATGTGTGTCATGAAGCGGTCTTTCTCTGTTCGAAAAGAAATCTGTTGCAGGATCTGGCTTAACTCCAGTAAGCTTCTGAGATTATAAAAACTCATTCACAAAGAGACAATCAAAGTTTTCTCTAGGTAAAAAACAAACCCTCCGGATCACGATGAACGTTAATCCGGAGGGTTTTGCAGAATGCAGTTTTCAGAGTACGATCGCTTTTAATAGCGATAGTATTCAGGCTTATAAGGACCTTCGACGGGAATTCCGAGGTATTCGGCCTGCTTGTCAGACAGTTTTGAGAGTTTCACACCCAGCTTGTCCAGGTGGAGACGGGCGACTTCTTCATCCAGATGCTTGGGCAGCATGTAGACGCCGATTTCGTATTTGTCAGTTTCGTTCCACAGTTCAATCTGGCCGATGACCTGGTTACTGAAGCTATTGGACATCACGAATGAAGGGTGTCCCGTGGCACAACCGAGGTTAACCAGTCGACCTTCTGCGAGCACGATCAGAGCTTTGCCATCAGGGTAGACGAATTTATCAACCTGTGGTTTGATCTCAATCTGTTCGATGTCTTTGCGGTTTTTCAGGTAGGCGATCTGAATCTCGGAATCGAAGTGACCGATGTTGCAGATAATGGCTTCGTTTTTCATCTGATCAAGGTGTTCGCCACAGATGATATCACAGCATCCGGTAGCGGTGACGAAGATATCGCCGCGGCTGGCAGCCTCCTCCATCGTGGTGACTTCAAAACCTTCCATGGCAGCCTGCAGGGCACAGATAGGATCGATTTCTGTGACCAGAACTCGGGCTCCCAGGCCTTTCATGGCGTCGGCACAACCTTTACCGACATCACCATAACCACAGACAACAACAACTTTACCTGCGATCATAATGTCGGTGGCACGCTTGATGCCATCTGCCAGTGATTCACGGCAGCCATACAGGTTATCGAATTTGCTCTTTGTGACCGAATCATTCACGTTGATCGCAGGCACACCCAGTTTGCCCTGCTCAAACATCTGGTGCAGACGATGCACGCCAGTGGTGGTTTCTTCGGTCAGGCCTTTAATTCCTTTCAGCAGTTCAGGATACTTCTCGTGAACCATGACGGTCAGGTCGCCACCATCGTCGAGGATCATGTTCAGCCCCTGACCATCGGGCCAGAACAGAGTCTGTTCGATACACCAGTCAAACTCTTCGTCGTTCATGCCTTTCCAGGCGAAGACGGGGACACCTGTCGCTGCGATGGCAGCAGCAGCGTGATCCTGGGTAGAGAAAATGTTACAGCTGGACCAGCGGACTTCCGCGCCCAGAGCGGTCAGAGTTTCAATGAGGACAGCCGTCTGAATGGTCATGTGCAGACAACCGGCAATGCGCGCCCCTTTTAATGGCTGCTCTTTGCCATATTTTTTCCGGAATGACATTAAACCTGGCATTTCTGTTTCAGCCAGTTCAATTTCCTTACGACCCCAGGCAGCGAGCTTCTGGAATTCTTCTGCGCTGTAGTCCTTTACTTTATACGGCAGTGAGTTGGTTTCGGTCGACATTCTCAATCCTTGTTGATTCAATTGGAAAAGGGGAGTATATGACTTCGATTCAAGTAGAAACCGACTTGAACCATGGCATTTTTATACTAACAGAATGAATTCCACTGATCAGGATCAGTAGATTCGGCTATGATTAAAGGTAACAGAGTCACACTGCTCTGAAATCGATTCCATCTGGCTTGTTTCTTCAGATGGATGTCTCCATTTCTGAAGGATTTAGACGGCCTTGATAGATGATTGCTCATGCTCCTGTTTGTAAAGACAACAGACTGCCGGAGCTGGATAAGTCAACTGAAAAACGTGAAATATTCACCTATGCTCACAGCAAGATAGGTAATACGAAGCAGACTGGCAATAGAAATTAATGGTTTATTGACCTGCAAAGCACATAATTTATACACTACGCCACAGTCAGCCTGTCAGATTTTAGATCAAAGCAGACGAATTTAAACCCTCTAAAGACAAGAAAACACAATGCAAATCAGTGAATTATACCGGGATGGGACTTTTGGCCTCTCTGTGGAAATCTTTCCTCCACGCAATGAAAGTGGTGATGCAGAGCTGTTTAAAACGCTGGAGGAGCTGATCCGTTATCAACCCGCTTTTGTTTCCTGTACTTATGGAGCCGGGGGGTCTACCAGTAAACGGACCATCGAATTGTGTGCGCTGATCCAGAATCAGTTGCATAATACAGCAACGGCGCATTTCACCTGTGTAAATTCGACCCGTGAGGAACTGGTCGAGTGGCTGCAGAACGCCTTCGATGCAGGCATCACTAATATCATGGCCTTGAGGGGTGACCCTCCTGCCGGGCAGGAAACGTTTGTTCCCGCGGATGGGGGGCTGAAGTATGCCAATGAGCTGGTCACACTGATTCGAGAACATTTTCCCAAGATGGGAATTGGCGTTGCCGGCTATCCGGAGTGTCACCCGGAAGCGTCGGACGCGAACGTTGACCTGACAAACCTGAAACGGAAAGTAGATGCCGGCGCTGATGCGATTTACACGCAACTGTTTTTCAACAACGAACACTTTTATCAATTTCGCGAACGATGTTCGCAAGCGGGAATCGACCGACCGATCATTCCTGGAATCATGCCGATCACCGAGTATCGACGGATTCAGCGTATCATGTCGATGTGCAGCTCCGAGTTCCCCGCCGATCTGGTAGGCCAACTGGAAGCGGCGCAAGATGATCTGGAGGCCCAGTTTGAGATTGGGGTGGAATATGCGATCCGCCAGTGCGAGCAGTTGATCAAAGAGGGTGTGCCCGGGATCCACTTTTATGTCTTGAATCGTTCACAGGCCTGCAAACGGATATTCGATGCCCTCGGTTTTCCGGAGACCCAGGAGAATATTGCAACGTAGTCAGGGACGCTGCCAGCGTGAATCAGCGAGTCGGCGTGGGCTGCCGACTTTGGAATTGTTGTACCAGATTTTGCCAGGCAGCTGCCTGCTTCTGCTGGCCCAGTATTTTCAGGTGACCTGCGATTTCCTGGGCCAGCTGCACGTCCGGTGATTCCAGCGCACCGCTGGAGACGATTTTATACAGCTCCCGATGACTGGCGGCCAGCTGCTTGACGCGTTGAAATTTCTCTGCCGCCTCTGCTTTTTTGCCCAGCGCCTGCAGCAGCATGGCTTCCTGCTGCAGATATTTGATCTCTTCCGGATGCAGACGCGAAGCTGTCTGAATGGATTCCAGCGCAGCAGAGTTTTTCCCCTGCTGCTGTTCCAGCCGACTCTGCAGCCACAGCCAGCGATCATCCTGCTGGAGCTGCCTCTGAAAATCTTCTGACTGCTGTTCTAATTCCGTCAACAACCGCTGGACTGTTTCCAGTTCTCCCAGTTCGAGATAAAATTCGAAGAGGACCAGCATTGTTTCCGTGTTTTCTGGTTCCGCCTTTCGAGCCGCTTCCAGATAGGATTTTGCCTGCTCGATCTCTCCCAGCTTCCAGTGACAATAACCAAGGGCCCGCATAATGGAGGGCTGCCCCGGTTCTTTCTCATTGATGCGGTTCAACAGTTTGATCGATTCCTGCGCGATCGGATTTTTATGTTCGGTATTCAGCAGATGATACAACTGGAGGAACTGGTTCGGGCAGGTCTCCAGGCTGCGCTCCAGCAGGTTTTCCAACTCGCGCAGACGAATCTGATTGAAATAGATCCACTGCAACTGTGTGACCGCTTCCTGCGAATCGGGAAAGGCAGTCAGATGCGCTTTTAAAATCCGTTCTGCCTCGGCCAGCTTTGCGATACTTTCGTAGCTGCGTGCCAGCGCAAACGAGGCGCGACGGTAATCAGGAGAGGTTTCGCTTATTTGAGCGAGCGCCTTGATCGCCGCCGGATAATCCTTTTTCACAAAAAAACATTCACCCGCCAGAAGTTGCGCGCGGCGTTGATCGGGTTCGAACCAGCGGAGCCAGTCTATTTCTTCCAGGGCAACGTCCGGCTTGCCTTCTGCCAGAAACCGCTGTGCGCGACTCAGGGTGACATGCGCATTGGATCTCACGTTCCAGCCCACAAAAAAATAAATGCAGACAGGCAACAGAATCAAAAGTACTGCCAGGGTGATAAATACTCGTTTTTTCAAACGTGGAGTTCTTTCGGACAAATTTCCAAATGTGACTGAGAGAGTCGCTATTAAAGCTTTCAGTTTACGCGGGAAGTGGACCGGCTGCAATCAGGGAAGCGGAGGATCGGGTAAAGTTGTGACTTGAAACGGACCTGCGTATGATGGACTCTCTTATTCGGACTTTCTGAAGGCAGCTCAGATCCATTCCACTCCCTCGCTTTTTGCTCAACTCGAATTCAGGAACTTGTGACATCATGACGAAGCCGTTGAATTTCAAGCAGGAACTGACGTGCGTTTTCGGGCAGCCAGTGGCAGAGAACCCGACCCAGTGTATGATTGAGGCGGCTTACCAAGCTTGTGGTCTGGAATGGCGGTATCTGACGATTGAGGTCGCGCCTGAAAATCTGGAACAGGCGGTTGAAGGTTTGCGGGCGATGGGCTTTCGCGGGGCCAATCTGACGATTCCCCATAAAGTCGAAGTCATTCAATACCTGGACGGCATCAGCGATGCGGCGGCGATGATGGGAGCCGTCAACTGTATTGTCCGCCAGGGCGATCACCTGCTGGGTGATAATACGGATGGCAAAGGTTTCGTACAGTCATTAAAAGAAGTGACCGATCCGCAGGGGAAGAAGATTGTGATGTTCGGTGCCGGCGGAGCAGCCCGGGCGATTGGCGTGGAGACGGCACTCGCGGGAGCAGCGGAAATCACCATCGTGAATCGCAGTGCCGAGCGCGGCGCAGCGCTGGTGAAGCTGCTGAATGAAAAAACCGAAGTGCGCACCCGCTTCGAATTATGGGACGGCGATTTTACTTTGGCTGATGATGTCGATGTCGTCATCAACGCCACCTCAATTGGCCTGTATCCTGATGTGGACGCGGTCTTCCCCCTCGATTTCAGTTCACTCAAACCGAACATGATTATCTCGGACGTGATCCCCAATCCTCCCGAAACCCATCTGCTCCGTGAAGCAGCCAAAATCGGCTGTCCGACGCTCGACGGCCTGGGCATGCTGGTCAACCAGGGCGTGATCGGTTTTCAACTCTGGACCGGCGTGGACCCCGATCCCAAAGTCATGCGGGCTGCGCTCGAAGAAGTTTTCGGCGTCTGACTCAAACTCACAAGCGTTATCACGGGAACAGGTTTCCAATAACCTTGGGTGGGCCCGAATAAAATTCGGGCCGAGCGCAGCGAGCAGGAGGTTACAGCTCACGCGCTCAAAACAGAGCCGTGTTTCCTACCCACTCCAGACAGAGTAAGGCTAAACTGATCAACAGACAATGTTCACACTACAACCGCCTGTTGTCTCCGACAACACCGAATTTCATTCGGTGTCACCCATGAGATTGGTTGTATTGAGAAATTTCTTGAGCCCCATTTTCAGAGTTGGTATTCTGAAATGATGATCAGCTGATTTCATATCGTTATTTTTGGAAACACAATCATGTCCTGGAAAGATCAGATTCTGAAGTTTTGCAGCGAAGCCGAATTCTTTCCCGGTGCAAAGCCGCATGAAATTAAGCAGGCGGAAGCCGAACTGGGAGTCGTTCTACCAGAGGACCTGGCGAGTCTGTTGCAGGAATCCAATGGGGTCGAAGGCGAATACGGGCTGGGGCTGATCTGGCCGCTGGAGCGTATTGTCCGGGAAAATAAAGAGTTTCGCGAGTACCCGGATTTTCCGGAATTGTATATGCCTTTCGATCATCTGCTCTTCTTTGCGGATGCCGGCAATGGGGATCAGTTCGCCTATCCGATCCAGGCAGGAGAAATCCGCAGACTCGATGTGTTTGTCTGGAACCACGAAGAAGACAGTCGAACCTGCTGTGCCCCGTCGCTGTCGGCGTATCTGGAACGCTGGCTCACTGGAGAGCTGTTGTTATGAATGCTGCATCACTCTTATTTCTAATGAGGAATTTCATGCTCCACTTTCAAGGTAAAACCATTTTTTATCGACCAGAATCAGTGAGTTATAATTAATGTGGGGTGCAATCGCAGGAGATGTGATCGGATCGTATTACGAGCACTTCCCGACCAAGTCGACGCAATTTTATCTCTTCCGGGAGGAGTCTGTATTTACTGATGATACCGTACTGACCACGGCGGTCGCGGACTGGTTATTGAACGATACGGATCTCGTCAAAACATTTCATCGCTATGTGCGACACTATCCGGACGCCGGTTACGGGCATACATTTCTTTCCTGGGCACAGTTGCGCCGACGTGAATCCTATCAGAGTTGGGGAAATGGATCTGCCATGCGTGTCAGCCCGGTTGCGTATGCTGCTGAAACGATAGAAAGCTGTTTGTATCTGGCAAAACAGTCAGCTGAGGTAACCCACAACCATCAACAGGGGATTTACGGCGCCCAGGCAACGGCAGCCTGCGTTTTTCTGGCACGCACAGGAAAAACTAAAGCAGAGATTCGGGATTATGTCGAGGATAAATTCCATTACGATCTGCAGCGAACACTGGAAGAGATTCGCCCGCATTATGTGTTTGATGTTTCCTGTCAGGGTTCTGTGCCGGAATCGATCATCGCCTTTCTGGAGTCAACCGATTTCGAATCTGCCATCCGCAATGCAATTTCACTGGGCGGCGATGCCGACACGATGGCTTGTATCGCCGGTGCGATCGCCGAACCCTTTTATGGGGGCGTGCCTGAAGAAATATCACAACAGGTCTTACCCCTGTTGGATGACCGGATTCGGAATATGTTGCAAACGTTTCATGACCGTTTTATTACCGACAGTCCCCTGAAGTCAGATAGAAATGAAAACGATGCAACTGAATCTCACTGAAGATGAGGCACTGGTACTGTTCGAATTGCTTTCAAGATTCTCGGAAGATTCGATATTAGGAATTGAGGATCAGGCAGAGATGCGTGCGTTGTGGAATCTTCAGGCAGTTCTGGAACAGGCCCTGACTGAGCCGTTCCTGCAAAACTATGAAACACTGCTGGCAGCAGCCCGTGATCGGCTGCGGGATGACGGCAAGGGCACAAGCGCGGAGCTGGAACAGGAAAAAGGTCTGCTTGCAGTCTGGCTGGAACCAGATCAGATCCGTTTCCTGGCGAATGAATGGCGTAAAATCCCGAAAGAAGCATCGGAGACGGTTCAAACGCAGTGGGGCGAAGTGGCTTTTCGTTCGATGACAGCATAGCATAAAGCCAAAATACCTTATGAACCAAAGTTCCCTGAAAGCGGGGAAGCGTATCAGGTGGGAAAATGAAAAAAAAGCTCAGCTATAGCGGACGCGATCTACTGCTGCCTATCGCGGGTGCTACACTGATCGCTTTTCAGGAAACCGGACTCACGGGCCTGGTCTTTGAAGACGAAGAATCCGTACGATCACTGATCCAGTTGGAGGACGAACTGCAAATCACCGATGCAGATGGTTCACGCACGCTGCCAGGTACAAAGCCAGGAACCGGTTTCTGGCGCGCGGATCTGGAACGCCTGAATTACCTGCTCGGTTGTCGGCTGACAGCCGCAGTTGCCCGCCAAGATGGTTGTCTGAGTATAGAGTTTGCAACCGGGGAGCGTCTGGAAATAAAATCGACAACCGGTTATGAAGCGTGGCACTTTCGGTGTCCCGCGCCAAATACTACGTCCAGCCAACATCCCATTTCCGTTCATGGAGATCACGGAAGGCTGATCGTTTTTTCCTGACAAGAAACAGGGACCTTGACCCATTGAAAGAACCGATTTGTCATGCAGATTCGCACGAAGGTCATTATATCGCTGATCCACGGGGGTCAGGTGCTGCTCTCTGAGGGGTTTGATCCCATCAGGAAATTCCAGTTTTATATTCCCGTCGGCGGAGGCGTTGAATTCAGGGAAAGGCTGCAGAATGCCGCTGCGCGGGAGCTGTTTGAAGAGCTGGGGCTGAAAGATCAGACGCTTGAGTTCCTCAATTTTCATGAGTCGATTTTCGAGTTTAATGGGGTTCCCGAACATGAAATCATGTATCATTATCAGTGCCGCATCTCTGATTCTGTGAAAGCTGCCTTGCCGGCCGAAGGGATTGAGTCGGATGGCGCGACCTTTAAGATAACCTGGTTTGCGGGTGAAGAGTTGTCTTCGATACGGAAGGGACTGGTACCGCCGACGATTTACGATGATTTGTGTCAGATTCTGTTACAGGATGATTGAGGGGATCGAAGCAGCTCTCGGTCGCTCCCTTCGAAAAAGCACTTTTAATTTGAGTGAAGCAGAATGAAAAAAATCGATCTGTATCCTGCGTTAATCAACTGGCCGTTTCTGATCATGGGCTGTCTGGTCGGATTCAGTGGCGGCGGCCTGATCGTTCTGCTGGTGATTGGTTACGAACTGATTCGTGTGGGGAGAATGACGAACGCACTGAATGATGGCGTGACCCCCGAGATGATCCGCTCGTATTTTACCAAAGACAAGGCCTATCACTGGATCCCCTGGCGCGATCAGGTGCGGGGGATTAATGAAGAAACCTACACAAAAAATCAGCCAGAACGTGTCTGAGCTTTTGTAAACGGGAAAACCCCAGAATTTTCCAACCGCTTTTTACGCCTCGATGAAAATCAGAAAGGAGTCGCTGATGTTGAAAAAAGTAACGTTTCTGATGTGTCTGCTGATCACCGGTTTCACCGTTGTAAATACACCGGCTGCAGATGAATCAAAAGAAAAACAGTTCTTTACAATCAAACTGCTGGAGCAGACTGAGTCCGGCAAGGTGAAACAGCTGGTGGACTGTGACCTGCAAGTGAACCCCCAGGGAAAGATCCGTTCTTTTTCCGGCGGCCTGGAGCCCGGATTTCAAGGGGAACAGGACCTGAAGTTTGGCGTCTGGGTCAAGGGGACAATCAAACCGGCGGAGAATGGAAAATACCGGGCGCTGCTCAAACTGCGCTGGACCGAACACGTCGCTCAGCTGAAAGGAACACCAGAGGCAGGCACCCAGCTCACCAAAACCGAGGCGGTCGAAATCCGGACATTTCTGGAGAAAGGAAAAACAAAACGACTCAGCTGCGGCGGTCTTCAGGCAGTGGAATTACGTCTGGAGTGATGTTGTGTTTAACAGGAGTCATTGTATTAAGGTGCCAGCATGAAAGCGTTTCCCATTACCCGAAAACAGTATTGGATTTTTCTGATCGTGTTCTCTCTATGTGCCCTGCTTGGCTTTGCGAGCCTGATTGTGGGTGAAATCTTTCTGCCGCGCAATGTTGGCGGGATGGAAGGCAGAATGGCGATGTACCGTTCGCTGGGACTGTGGTCGCTTGCCTGGCTGGGGATTGCCGTCTGGGCCGGGTATCGTCTCTGGTCTGGCGTGGCTTCGGAAGAGAACGCGAACTCTGATTGACTGAGACTGGTCTCCAGACCTTCAGATCACGAATGATCTGTTCCCTCGATTTGTTGGTCTGACTGAATTTACACATTTTTCATTGGAGGGATCAGGAACATTATGGCATGATATTCGGATGTCTCTATTCGATGAAAGTTCAGGAACAGAAAAAGGACACCGATGAAATTTCTGCTGACAGGTATCATGCTGCTGTGTTGTTTTCATTCCACCGTTTCTGCAGACAGTTTCACAATCGGTGATAAAAAAATTGAAGTCCCGGCTCCGGCAGGTTATGCGCGGGTGACTCCTGACATGGGCGACGTTTATCGACTGGCGCGCAATCTGGCTGATCCTGCCAACGATCTGCTGGCCTATTATATTCCTGAATCGGATGTCGCCGCAGCGAAAGCGGGACAGATGCCGCCCCTCGACAGGACCTTCATGCTGAAGGTGAATAAAAAATTGAAAACCGCGGAGCTGGGTACCGGAGATTTCGTAAAACTGAAAGCAGCAGCGATCGAGGAAAACAAGAAAATCACACAGACGTTGAAGAAGCAGTTACCTGATCTGTTTGATAATTTGAATCAGGGAATCAGTAAAGAGTTCGATATGGATTTTGCGATGAAGGTCTCGCAGGTGGTGCCTCTCGACCCGCATTACGATGTTCCGAATGCGATGGCGTTCTCCATGTTCGTGACCTACAATGTCTCCGCGGCGGGGGAGAACTTGGATGATGTGGTCTGCTGTACGACGACCTTTCTGGATACAGACGGCAAAGTACTGTTTCTCTACTGCTATGCGCCTCAGGATGAACTCAGCTGGACCCAAAGCGCTGGCAGAGACTGGTCTGAATCGGTGATGGCCAGTAACCCTAAGCCCCCGGCAGGTTCCGTCGAAGGAGGCGGAATTCGCAAATATCGGGGTATAGTGAAGTGGATTATCGCCGGCGTCGTGTTTTTGCTGATCTCCGTGTTTAAGAGTCGAGGCAGTAAATCTGCCTGAGCTTCTGACAGGTTGAACCGAACAAGTTCCCTCGGGAGCGTGTCATTGAATTACGTGTTTGTAACCCTCATTACATGGGATTGTATCAGACCAGACCGTGCTTCAATCGTGTTACTACATTTGACGAGTCCCGAATCATGGGCTTCAGAGTCAGACAAATCGAACTGGAAGACATTGCCGGATTCCGTGAAGCATTAACTCGCGTGGCGGCTGAGAGGAAATACCTGCTGACCGTGGAACCCCCTTCACTGGAGAACATGGAGGCGTACGTCAGACACAACATCGAACAGAATCATGCGCAATATGTGGCAGTGATTGAGGAGCAGATCGTGGGCTGGGCCGATCTCATTCCCCACGTGCGCGAATCCGTCAGTCACGTTGCGCGGCTGGGCATGGGTGTCCTGGCTGAACACCGCGGCCAGGGAATCGGCAACCGTTTACTGGAACGCGCGATGGCGCATGCCTGGGAACAGGGGTTGAAGCGGCTGGAGCTGGAAGTGTTTGCAGATAACGAAGTCGCGCTGAACCTGTATCGCAAACACGGTTATCAGGTGGAAGGTGTGAAGCGGTTCGCGAGATACATCGATGGCGCCTATCAGGATATTGTGATCATGGGTCAGTATCGAGTCTGATGATTTACTTATGACTCAACGATTCGCTGTAGGGCAGTTCTTCGATGTTGCCTAAGCCGAAGACCTGCAGGAAGCGGGCGGTGGTGATGTATTTGACTTCCGCTTTTTTCTCATCTGTGCGTTCGATGGCAATCAGTTCGCGGCGGAGCAACTGGCGGAGGATGCCGTTGGCTTTGTCTTTGCCGGCTTCGATGATCTGATCTTTAGTGATCGGCTGCTGATAGGCGACCAGCGCCAGGACCTCGAGGGCATCCTGCGAGAGTTTGACTTCTTTGGGGCCGAAGCCATACACGCGGTTGCGAATGCGTTCGAAATCGTGCCGGAGAATCAGGCGGTAGCCCCCTTCTTCCATGCGGATCTCGTACGGGCGTGCTTCTTCGTTATACTGGCGATTAATATCATCGAGCAAATCGTCGACGTAGGACGAGGAGTATTCATCGTTGAGCAGCGAGCAGAGCTTCTTGGTCGTCAGCGGGTTACCCCCGACAAACAGGGCCGCTTCGATAATTTGACGCGGGGGAATGCGGGCTTCCCGTTTCACGGAGGTGCTGCTGCTTTTCGGTTGCTCAACAGCTTCTTCGACGGCAGGTTCGTCGGGCAGTTCCAGATCCCGTTCAACGGCTTCGATGGCTTCCAGCGTCCGTTCATAATCGGCGTCGAGATCTTCATCGACCTGACTGCTCGCAGCGAAGGCGGCCAGAAAGTCGTCTTCATTGGAGCTGGAGTCGTCGTTGGCTGGTTGTTCTTCTTCCACAGACATTCCCTCAATCCTTTCAGGGAATCAGACATCAAAGTTCAGAGTGCCAACCGGGCGATCAGTGAGTCTTCGCAGAGGTTCAGTGATTCAAAGCCAGCACATACGCTTCCCAGTCAGCCTGTTTCTGCCTGGCGGCTTTCAGCTGGGCCGGCTTATTGTGCATATTTGCTTCGATTTCATCAACCTTTTTCTGGCACTTGGGACAATGGGCGAGATGGACCTGCATCTGCTGCTGGGTATGTGTATCGAGCCGATGTGCGATAAAGTCATTCGCATAGTCGAGTGCCTGCTGGCAGTTAATACCTCCGGGCATTTTTTTCCCGGCAATCTGATCGCCAGAAGTACCGGCAGAGCCCGACATCTGGTTCATGCCGACAAAGCCGATCAGCCCTACGACCAGACAGACCGTCAGGATCTCGGCACCGGTGATCAGGTGACTGATCTGTTTACGTTTCTTCATCACTGACACAAACTGACACAAGTCACCAGGTGCGCAGTCTCGCCATTCTGTATCGGTATGAGCTGAGGATTGTGTTGGGTTGTTTTTGTTCATGTTAAAACCTCCTGCTACATCAGCAGGAATTCTGCCTTCTTTCTTTTGGGACTTTTCCCCTCACTCTTATTATCGTAGTCAGTGCTTGTGTGATCTGTGAGATAGCATACAGTTTCCCTACATTTCAGCTCACTGTGGGGGGAATGGCGGGATTTATCTCAGGCTTCCGCTCCTCTCAGGACGAATTCACCCGACTGATCTGGTTTAGACTGGAAGGCGGGTGTGAGTTTAAAATCAATTGAATGTGCAAGATACCGGGCTTTCCGTAAGATAATGTGTCGCTTCTGGATATCAATGCTGCGTTCATCCTGAAGTTCACCCAATAGAACGGTCACGGTTTCCCGTGTGCTGCCGATAATGCTCGCCAGTTCCTGATGTGAGAGTTTGATGTTGATCAGAATCCCTTCATTCGTGAAACGGCCATATTTTTCTGCCAGTTCGAGCAGTAAATGAGTCAGACGATCGCGGTTAGAGCGAAACAGCAGTGATTTGAGCCGCTGCTCGATCCGTTGTCGTCGTAAGCCCATCAGCTTGGTCACGCCCAGCGAGACGGTCGCATGATGTTCCATAAGATCCTGAATAATCTGGCCGGGAATGCGGAGAATCGAGGCTTTCAGCATGGCTTCCGCATATTCTTCACGTTCGCCTCCACCCAGAATGGCCAGTTCCCCGAAGAGTTCACCCGGTTCGATTAATGCCAGCAGGGCTTGTTTTCCTTCGCCGGTCAGATGATAGAGTTTGATTCTTCCGGACAGGAGCAGGTAAACCGAATCACTGCTTTCTGTAGGGAGGTAAACCATATTTCCACGTGCGAAATTCCGAACCGAGGAATTACGTTCGACATGCGCAATCTGATCCTGACTCAAGCGTTCAAAGAGATCGCAGTTCTTCAGATACCAGAAATTTTTGTCCATGGAGACGAACCTTGCCCTGTTTCCGTTCACAGGGAATGACATGATAAAGCCAACAGTGGTTGTAGATTCCGGAAATCCCGTGCACCGTCTGCTACCTAATATACAGCGTGAGAAGCGGTCTTGAGAACCCCCGTTTTACTGAAACGGGCTATTTTTTGAGTTTGCGTTGAATTGAGCAGAGAGCGGAAAACGGATCAATTCCCGCCGGAATCCTGTTTTTGCAGGAGATCCTGCACTATTTTGCGTGGTGCACCGATCTGCAGAACATGAATGGTTCCCGTGTACTGACGGGAATCAGGATTGGCGAAACCTTTTTTTTCGGCGACGAATGTTGCAGTCTGATGGGCGAAAACACATTCACCCCGTGGCAGACCGGTGTCGCAATCAAGGCCTGAGGGCAGATCTACCGCCAGCTTAAAGCCGGGGGCCTGATTCATGATCGAAATGGCGGTTGAGTAGGGTTCGCGAATAGTACCTTGCACGCCCGTTCCCAGCAGAGCGTCAACGATCCAGTCTGCTGAATTGAGGAAATCACGAAACGCCTCCGGTTGGTTCAGGACGGGATCGAACTGCATGTCGATCTCCATGCATTGCGCCACGTGAAAATTGATGGCGGCGTCCCCTTTAAGTTCTGTGGGATCAGCCAGCAGGTAGATTTCGACAGGGATCCCGGCGTTATCGAGATGGCGGGCGATGACAAAACCGTCGCCGCCATTATTGCCTTTACCCACACAAATCTTTACGGGGCCTGTTGCTTTCAGTGAGACGAGCAGTTCAAACACACCGCGGCCCGCGTTCTCCATGAGTGCAATGCCGGGCAACCCGAATTCCTCAATGGTGCGCTGGTCAACACTACGTACTTCGTCCCGGCTGAGTCTGCTGACAGGGGGCATTTTTCTCCTCGTTTTCTGTTTCTGAAGCGATTGTGCAATTAGTAAAGGGTGAAAAATCGATCAAAGTAAGTTTATTATCAGTGGTTACGGGGTTTTCAACAGAGGGAAATTGAATTACGATCTCCGAGGACGCGGGCAGCACTTCTTCCCGACCTCTTTTCAAAATGGAAACCACAGTCTCCAAACAGGATACTTCTGGAGAGTCAGCAGTGATAGATGAATATTCTGATCGATGGGCTCTGATTACGGGTGCTTCATCCGGAATCGGCCTTGAGTTTGCGCACAGGCTGGCTGCTCGTGGAATGCATCTGGTGCTGACAGCCCGCCGAAAAGAGAAGCTGGAAGAACTGGCTGCTGAGCTGTTAACCCGTCATGGCACGAAAACAGAAGTGGTTGTACTGGACCTGTCAGAACAGGATGCCCCTGCCCGGCTGTATGAAGAAGTCAAAACACGGGGAGTGCAGGTTGAGTTGCTGATCAACAATGCGGGCTTCAGTGTGGTTTCCGATATCGCGTCAACCAATCAGGAACGGGTGATGCAGATGGTCAGGCTTAATATCGGTGCCCTGACAGAGCTGACCTACTGTTATCTACCCGAGATGATGAAACGGGGGCACGGGGGAATCATCAATATTGCCTCTGTTGCTGCGTTTCAGCCTGTCGCCTACATGTCGGCCTATGCGGCCAGTAAAAGCTATGTGCTGCATTTCAGCGAAGGCTTGTGGGCGGAGGCCCGAGATCAGGGTGTGACGGTGACTGCATTGTGCCCGGGTACAACACAGACGGAATTTTTTGATGTCGCGGGCGTCGAAGGCTGGTTGAAGAAGCATCGCTATCAGACCGTCGATCAGGTGGTCAAAACCGGAATCAAGGCGCTGGAGAAGAAACGCCAGTATTCGGTATCCGGCTGGGGAAACTATATTCTGTCGCTTCTCGTCCGCATTGCAACTCGGCGGACGGTGGTGGTGGAATCGATGAAGTATTTTCGTCCACAGCCCCCCAAAGAGAAAAAATAGCGCGCATGTACACTTTTTCGTGCCCGGATGCCTGGGTTCACGTTGAAGTTTGCGTTTTTTTAGTTGATTCTGCATTGAAAACAGCCCGCCAAGTTGACGATCTGGCGTGGCAGGCGATATAACTGTCGTTCCCTATTTTGGAATTTGTCGCAGAAGGTATATAAATGGCTTCCAAATCGAAGATTGAAAAACAGAAACGAAACGCAAAACTGGTTGAAAAGTACGCCGCTGTACGGGCTGAACTGGTTGCCAAAGGTGATTACGAAGGGCTTGCTAAACTGCCTCGTAGTTCCAGCAAAACCCGTCTCCGTCGTCTGTGTCAGCTGACCGGACGTCCCCGTGGCAACTATCGCAAGTTCCAGATTTCGCGTATCGCTTTGCGGGATATGGCTTTAGATGGCCTGATCCCCGGCATGAAGAAATCAAGCTGGTAAGCTGATCGTTCCCACGAGATCGAAGAGTGTGATCTTCGATTCCAGCCAGCAACATGAAATCAGCGTCGCCCCGGCTTTCGGGTGTCCCTCGTTTACGGCGCATGAAAAAGGAAAACAGAATGTCAGTCGGTTTATCACGTAAAGAGATTGTCAAACGGCGGAAAAAACGAGCTCGTCTGAAAAAGAAGCTCAAATGTCGGTTCTGCCCGGATGGTAACATCCCACGTCCCGTCTATGTCGATTACAAGGATCTGAGAACCCTGCGTTCTCTCCTGGATCGTGAAGGACGTATTCTGCCTCGTCGTCGCACTGGCACCTCAGCCCTGTATCAGCGTGCTGTGCGTAAAGCTGTGCTGCGAGCCCGCTTCATCGGTCTGCTGCCTTACGTTGCAGAAGACTAAGCTGTAAAGCGAGAAACGATAAACAAAAAAAGCTCTGGACCCGATCAGTCCAGAGCTTTTTTTGTTTGCTTGAAACCTTTGAATTCAATCGGCAGAGCTTACCAGTGCAGGCCGGTCGGAAACGAATCGGTCTGAAACGCATCGAGCAGGCTGTGTTCAGATTTGTCTTTCTGATCGACGGTTGCTTCGGCACACGATTCTTCCGTTTCCCAGATGACGACTTTGACCGCCTGGACTCCCAGATCGTTGAGCAGGCTCGGACAGACTTCATCCAGTAAATAGCGGGCCATGTTTTCCGCAGTGGGATTGTATGGCAGTACGAAGTACTTGGTGGGCTCGACCATCCGGATGGCGTTTAAGCCGTTCTCGTCTTCGATGTTGAGCAGGAAGCCGTGATCCCAGTTCTCATCGATCCAGCCTTTGAGCAGGCTTTTGAGGTGCGCAAAGTCGATGATGCGTCCGACCGCGTCCGTATCGGGACCGGTGACATAAAAGTCGGCAACATAGTTGTGACCATGAAAAAACTGGCATTTCCCTTCATGGCGGAATAAGCGGTGACCCGCATTAAACTTGATCCGCCGCATGATTGTCATACCCATGATATTATTTCGACCTCGTTATAAACGTGATTCGTTATGATTTTCGTAAATAATTTTAACTGTCCAGCAGTGATTTCATACCCTGTGTCATCACGGTATCGATACCGGGATCACAGAAGGCAACACTGACTTCGTAACCACCTGCGGGATATTCTTCGGCTACTGGAATATACCAGGGGCCGCCATCTCCATAGGCGGCTGTCGCGATGAACTGATCTGGTTGAATGCTTTGGGCACGCAACTGGTACTCAATAAAGCTCTCCGCCGGCAGGTGCAGTGTTTTGATGTCGTTCATCTGCAGCGAACTGAGCGTGATCGGAATTTTTTTCTCGACCCGCTGTAACCAGGCCAGCATGTAGGAGGGCCGATTTCGGTTGACGACACTGTTGTCTTTGTTGGAAATCGTCTTCGTCAATTCTTCTACGTTCAAAGTGCTGCGAACGGGAGGCAAAATGTCATGAGTTTTCCAGGTCAGCTGACCGACGGGTTCCGGTTTGAGCCCTTTTTCGGAGGCAATGATGCCTTCATAAATTCGTTTCGCCAGGATCCCCCGCATGGGCTTGGTACCATCATTGTATTTACCGGCAGAGATATTGCCGGCACAGCCTGTGAAATAGATGTGCGTGCAGCCCGGTTCTTCCTGCTGGCGCTGCTTGCGGGCGATGCCGGTAAAGTCGCTACTGACGCGTCCATCGCCGTAATAGCTCATGGGATGTGTCGAATAGTAATGGCAGGAGACCAGCTTTTTGTCTTTGTTGTAAAAGGCGAGCGTTTTCAGGAACGGATCAATGGTCCCTTCGGTCATGCTCCTTAGACGCTCATCTTTACAGCTGCTGCCTCGCATGCGGACAATTTTGCCAGCCTTGTCGCGGTCAATCCGGCGGTTGGAGGCGACCTTGTCGACTTTCCCCTGGCTGTGTGCAACATGCGTCACAGGCTCCGCTTTAGGGAGCGCCGTGGTGACTGACTTGCGGGCTTTGTCGAGACATTCATTGAAGAAATCCAGTTCGACAATATGCGGCAGGTCACCCTGTTCAAGGATAATCTGCTCGGCGTTCAGGCAGGCGAACGGAGCGTTATGCTGATGCACGCACTGGACGGCGACCCGATCAATGGTTGTGCCCGCAGCTTCGGCCAGCGCAGTGCGCCAGGCGATATGTGCATCGTTTAACAGCCCTGTCCAGTCGACGGCGCAGACGACAATCGGTTTGCCGGCACCCAGCAGGACGTAGCCGATGGCTTCCAGGGAATCGTCATATCCGACGACCGGTTTGATCCAGCCTCCGCAGAGGGAATGTCCTTTGGGAGGAGAAACGTCAAACCGGAAGGCTGCGATATGCAGATTCGGATTGCGGGTTGTATCAGCTTGATTCGCGAAGGCCCACTCATCAAGGGAAAACGCAGTACCAGTCGCTGCCAGGGAGGCAGCGAGAAAATCACGTCGACTGAATTGGCTCATAGGTCACCTGTGTTCGTTACACGAGTTACAGTTTTGTTGGATTCGGAGCGTCTCCATAGACATCTTTCGGGTCGAATACTTTTTCTGTTTCAGTGAACTCGAGCGACAGACCCTTTTCTTTTGTTTCTTCTCCAACGGGCACACGGCGGTAGAAACAGGAACGGTATCCAACGTGACAGCTGGCTCCGCCACCCATGACATCGACGCGTAACCAGATGGTATCCTGGTCGTCGTCAATCAATAGTGCTTTGACTTTTTGAACCAGTCCACTGGTGGCACCTTTGTGCCAGAGTACCTGACGGCTGCGGCTCCAGTAAACGGCTTC
This sequence comes from Gimesia algae, assembly GCF_007746795.1. Lineage (NCBI taxonomy): Bacteria > Pseudomonadati > Planctomycetota > Planctomycetia > Planctomycetales > Planctomycetaceae > Gimesia > Gimesia algae. The sequence continues at coordinate 7,873,038 of NZ_CP036343.1, read as the reverse complement.
ACCCAGTTCGATGGTTTTCTTGAGCGCTTCCTCATTCATATAAGCATGCATGAGCAGTTCGCCCGACGTATAGTCGGTCGTTACTACAGGAATCAAACCGTCCTGATCAAATTTGGGGGCCAGTTCATTTCCTTCTTCCACCTGCTCGACGGTTGTGCGTGCAGCGAATTGAATACCTTCTGACATGATTTTGTCTTTCCTCACTTCGATACGATCTTTTTGTCTGACTGTGGAGAGATTCTCCACTTCTTACTACCCGAAATATGGGTTTATAACTGTTGGCAGAGCACTCTTCGAGTTTGCTTCTGAAACCCGTGGTTGCTCTGGTCTGGTTAACGGGATCTCCCCGGGACGGGATGAATCTCAATCCTGGGGGGGATGAAACAGTGTGGCTGGTTACATCATACGCAATGGCTGCGGTCAGACACACGTTCTCAGGCGCTGTTCAAGCGGAAATTAGCAGATTTCCTGCTCTGAGGTACAGATTTCCTACCTTGAAATAGTAAACCTAATGGTGAGGCAGGTCAGTAGTTTGATGTGGGATTTTGAGAGGTTTCACAGAATAATCGGCTCTGGAGCCAGCATTGGTATACATGCGCGATCTCTATAAAATCAGAGGGAGCCATTTATGGGTGATGTAAGAGGTTAGACAGCTGATTGAGGAAGAAGTTCGCCATGTTTTTTGAAATCAGTTTCGGCTTGAGTTCTTACTGTAAATTTGTGTCATTTCCGAGATACGGGTTTTGACCAGTTTTCGCAGTGAGGGGGGTGAGATCACTTCGGCCTGACTTCCAAAGCTCAGCAGCCAGCCGGTTATCTGTTCCAGGTCATCCACGCTTGCCCGGAATTCGATTGCCCCCCCCTTGAGTTTTCGAATTTCCTGTGACGGATCCCAGCTGATATGGGAGACAATTTGAGCGGCACTGCTTTGAAAGCGAATTTTCACAGGCATGGTCCTGGGTGACTGCCTCACGGGATCCCAGGTATTGCCGAGATAACGTTCGAGTTTAAAGCGGGATGGTTTTTTGAATGATTCTTCCAGCAGTTCAGATTTTAAAATATTCAGAATCGGAAATACTTTAATACCTCGATCGACAGAGGAGCGTCCCACTACGAACCACTCGCGATTCGAATACAACATATGATACGGGCTCAGCATGGTGGAGACCGTCTTTTGTTCTCTCGGGCATTCATAATGTAAACGCACGTTTTGTTTTGATGTGACTGCTTTAAGCAGGGTTTTATAATGTAATTCGTTCCGCATCGCCGGGTTGCAGGGAGTCAGCCAGATCGAGATGGACTGGGCCGCCTCGATCACTTTATCGTGCAATGCGTCGGGTAAACTGCTCAGGATTTTGGCAGAAGCGGAGCGGGCGCTGCCATTCAGAGGCAAACCCACGATGGTTTTGTCGAGGTCCTGGCTGAGCACAAACAGCGCAAGGACTTCTTCGAAAGTGAGGTCTTTGAACGGAACGATGGTTCTCCAGGGAAGCGAATACCCCTGTTTTTCATCATCGTACAGGACGTAGATTCCCGATTCCTGAAGTGTTTTCAGGTCTCGGAAGACGGTCCTGCGACTGACTTCACATTCGCTGGCAAGTTGTGCAGAGTTGTAAATACGTCCCGACTGTAATAGCGCAATCAGTCTCAGAAGACGATGAATTCGTCCAGCCACCATTGATTATCTTTTGTATGCTTTCCACAGGCCTGGTCAGTGGCGGGTGTTCAATCCCGAAACTCGGTATGAATTGCCCGAGCATTTCTCACGAAAAGGAGGTTTCGTAAGCGCCAAGGCAGCTCAATATCTGGAAACAACCATCGATGGAGATGGACATCGATACTGGAATATCTGAATGAGACACGCGTCAGCTATGAATCAAACGAAAGTTATGTCTTATAACTAGCACGTGTTTACGGCCATGCATACTGAAATTCGTAAACGTCTTTTCAATTAGTCAAATGTGCAAATTGCGGCCAGAGAAAGCTGTATGACCGCGATAATGCGAACATTCGTTGTTGAGGGCTCACTCGACATAACGGGTGGCAGGCAGTAGTTCGACATCGATGTTTTTCTCAGTATTGGCAATCGGCAGCTCTTCATGTACTGCAGAAATCCGTTTGATTCCGGTCTGAGGCTCGGGTGGCCCTGATTCGAGGGCCACTCTGACTGCGTTCTCAATATCGTTCTGAACAAACGGGTTTCGAGTTTGAAGACCATCGTTGAGTTGCAGACGTGCTTCCGGCTGGCCCGATGTCGCAGGCGCTGGTGGGGCATATTCCGGGGCCATTGTCGGTTCCGGAACCGGCAGCATCTCAGGTGTCATTCCGTCCTGTTCTGAAGAGAACGACTGACCCCCGGCTGCAGGCATGACACCCACTTCGCCGATATACCCGTCCGAAACAAATGGTTCCGGTTTGCTTCGCAGTTTGTGAGCATCGACTCCGTGCGTTCTGGCCCAGGCACGTCGGACGGCCTGCTGGTAGGCAACCGGTGACCATTCCCCTTCCATCAGATGTACATTGTTATGTTGCAGCAATGTACCTTTCCATTTGTGGAGGTTCTTGATCGCGACATTGTAGGCAACGAGTGAGCGATAGTATTCTGTTTCGGCGGCAGCCAGTGACGACTGAGCACGCAACAGGGTATCGAGTGTTGTGGTTCCTGCCTGAACTTCAGCGTCAAACAGTTCCACACGTCTGCGGGCTGCACGCCAGCGGTTGAAGTTGGACTGTGCAGTCGCATAGTTTTTGGTCAGGTCCTGAAATGTGATCGCCAGTTCCTGACTGACATCCATTTCCTGTGCTTTGAGAACGGCTCGTGCTTTTGACAGGCGGAATTCGAGGTTTTCCACCTGAGCATGTGCCGAACGGAAACCAAGGGGCATACTAAATTCCCAGCCAACGGTCCAGCTGTCCTGGTCATTATCCATCAGGGTTCCATAAGCACTATGCAGACCTTGTGAAGTGACGCCATCGGTGTTTTTCTGGCTCAGCAGACGATCGCCGAAACCATTCACCTGATAGCTGGAAACCAGGTCCAACCGTGGTTTTGTCAGGCTGGTGGCAGCCATTCTCTGAAATTCCAGACTCTTAATGCTCCATTTTTGTTTCCGTAATTCGACGCGATGCACCAGTGCTTCGGTCAGACACATACTCCAGTCGGGAGTGAATTCGGCTGCGATCGGGTCATCAATCGGTCGAATGATTTTTCCGTCATTGACAGGCAGTCCCACCAGCCGACGAAAACGGCTTTCCGCCGTATAGATGTCGCTGCGTGTTGACTGGACCAGTGACTGTGTTTCAAACAGGCGGTCTTTGGCCTGGGCTTCATCAGCCGGTTTGAAGTTTCTGGTACCACCGGCTTCCAGTTTCGCATGGGCTTCCCGCCAGCTGCGAAGTGCTGAGTTACGAGCCACCACCTGAGTATCGTACAGGCGATATGCCAGGTAGAGTTGCCAGTAGCTTTCTTCGATATCAGAAATGAGGTTTCGTACGTTCCGTTCGAAGTCTGCCAGTACCAGGTCGTTGTTGATACGGGCGATCACGACCCCCTGGCTGACCCCGGTAATCCCGGTGAATCCGGAACCGATCGGACCCGCAATCCGGGTGTAGTCAACGCCGGCTCCTGCCAGGAACGGTTGGCGATAAGACAGTCCCGCGTTTCCGGCATAGGTAGAGGGAAACAACTGACTGGTGGCGTTACTGCCTGTGTAGTTCCAGTTATGCGACAGGGCAAACTGACCGCCGTTCGCGAATGTTTTGGAGAGTCCAGACTGGAATTGTCCGGTTTCCTGTGTGAGTGTACCGCCGGGGATTCCACCAAAAAACGGGCTGTTCTGAACCTGTTCGGAGCGTCCCCAGAGCATATTGGCAGTAAAGGTAGTATCAAATGCAGACAACGCCGCTTCTACACCGCGAGATCCGCCTAACAGGACGTTGGTTTCCTGGATAGAAGGGTCGTAAATCGAAGGCGTGCCATCCGGATTATTTAATAACGCGTTGCCATTCGTTCCCAGAGTTCCGGAGACACGGATGACTTCACTGTTTGCCAGACCCAGATGAATCGCGTCCATCAGGGGCAAATCCCAGATTTCATCCTGTGAACGGTCAGTCAAAGTCCGTGGTTTTCCTGAAAATGTGATTTCTTCAGGAGTCTGATCGTAGACCGCCGGGTATTCAATTTTCGTGGCGACATCTTCATAATACTGGAGCTCTTTATCTCCGAGATAATGCAGATCGGTATCGGTACCCAGACCATGACAGCCGACAAGTTGGCTGGTAATCAGGCATCCACAGAAAAACTGGTGTAACTTCTGGCGAAGGTTCATGTAGTTATCCTTCAAGACATGAACGGGGATTATGGACACAAAGTGTTTATTCATAATCACTTAAAGTTCATAATCGATAGTACTTTCAAGGAGAAATTACCAAAAGAGCGAGGCAACCTGAACGCGAAATGGTCGCAAGAGCGCAGGGCAGGCAGTCTTCTCGGTAAAATCACTACATTCGGTATCGGCTGTTTAATCGTTACAACTTGACTTTTTTGACGATTGGTCAAAATTCTGTTGAATTTGAGTCCGAGGTCCGAATTCCGTGTAGGGTTTACCACATAGTTTCTTGATCAAAATGAGCTCGCCTGCGTCATTCTGCTCAATGGCGTGCCCCAGAAACTGTAAGGCGTAGCCTGCGAAGAAGGCCATTCCCGCATAAATCCAGTGTCCAGCGATCCCGAATCCGATCAGCCCTCCAAAAGTGAGGGGTACGCCCACCAGGTGCAGGATCTGATTGACTCTGTTCTGGTGTCGGAGCAGGTAATTACTGTAAAAACGCTGGATCATGGAGAATCCCTGATTGGAGTGAAATGTAAGCGTCGGCCATCGCGTATAGTTGAAAAGCGATTTCCGTTTTGATACGGTCACTGCTTGTCTGTGAGCTAAGTATTCAGTATCAACCAGTATGGCCTTTGGTTTCAAGAGTCAGCAGGCTCGTAGCGTGGTATTCGTAACACTTGAGAACCTGGTCGCATTCCCTTTTTGTCAAAAGTATTAGAGGAAACGATGTATAAAGTCACATTAATTCCAGGCGATGGAGTTGGTCCGGAAATCGCCGAGGCAACCAGAAAATGTGTTGATGCCACTGGCGTGAAAATCGACTGGGATGTTCAGGAATGTGGAATCGAAGTCATTGAAGCCGAAGGTGGCGTACCAGATCGTGTGATGGAATCAGTCCGGGCAAACAAAATTGCCTTGAAAGCACCGATCACCACACCCATCGGAAAAGGTTTCCGCAGTGTGAATGTGTTCCTGCGACAGGAACTGGGCCTGTATGCCTGCATTCGTCCCTGTAAAACTTACAAAGGTGTGCGGACCTACTTTGCCGATTCCAACGTCGATCTGGTCGTTGTTCGGGAAAATACCGAAGACCTGTATGCCGGCGTTGAGTTCCAGGCCGGCCAGGAAAAAACAGCGGAATTGATCAAAAAGATCAATGAATTCGCGACGGGTAAAAAGATCAATACTCCGCTCGACGAGACCGGTATCAGCATTAAGCCAATGTCGTACCAGGGTACCCGCGATATTGCCAACTATGCTTTCAAATATGCCGTCGATAACAAACGCAAGTCGGTGACTTCGATCTGCAAAGCGAACATCATGAAGTTCACAGATGGCCTGTGGTATGATGAAACCCGCGCCGTCGCGAAATCCTACGGTGCCAAGTTTGAATGGGCAGAACTGGCAGAAGGCGTTGAACCTGATGCGAAACTGGCCGGGATTGCGACCGACTGTGGTGGCAGCATTGAATACAACGAGCGCCTGATTGATAACATGTGCATGCAGCTGGTTCAAAAACCGGAACTGTATGACGTGCTCGTCACATCCAACCTGTACGGTGATATTTTGAGTGACCTGTGTGCCGGCCTGGTGGGCGGTCTGGGTGTTGCCCCTGGTTCGAACATCGGAACAGAAGCAGCGATCTTTGAAGCGACCCACGGTTCTGCTCCTAAATACAAAGGGCAGAATAAAGTGAATCCGGTTGCACTGATTCTGTCCGGGAAAATGATGCTGGATTACCTCGGCGAACACGAAGCGGCTGCGAAGCTGGACAAGGCAGTTGCTGACGTGATTGAAGAAGGTAAAGACGTGACGTACGATCTGAAAGATGATCGGAACGATCCGACCGCCGTCGGTACTCAGGAGATGGCAGAAGCCATCTGTGCGAAAATGCGATAATTCCTGAGTTACCTGCGCTTAAAATTTACTGCGATGCAAGGCCACTTACGTGCTTTGCATCGCAGTTTTTTTATTCCCGATCGCTCAGAGTTCCTGAAAAAATCTATGAGAAATGGTAATGCTCCCCCAAAAAACTGGTGAAGAGATCAATATGGTTTGATACGATAAGAGTAGATTCTCGCCTCGTTTTGCCCACCCCAGGAGTCAACCCATGCTGGATCGTTTTTCTCAACCGCCGTTGTCATCCCTTTCCCGCCGTGAAATGTTAAAACTGAGCGCTGCAGCGTTTGCAGGTACCACCGGTTTGCACTGGCAGCAACAGGCATCAGAAGCAGCCGATAAGAAGCGTCCGACCGTAGCTGCCGTCTATACTCAATGTTTTTATCTGTCACATGCATTTCATATTCTGCATCCTTTTTTAGGGCCTTACCTGTTTAACGGTAAGCTGCAACATCCGCAGTGTGATGTCGTCTCTTTCTACGGCGATCAGTTTACGGACCGCGATCTCTCCCGGGGGATTGCAAAAAAATATGAGATCCCGTTTTATAAAACGATTGCTGAAGCACTCACACAGGGCGGTGACGAACTGGCGGTCGACGCGGTGCTTTCGATTGGTGAGCACGGTGATTATCCCGATACCAAATTCGGACAGACCAAGTATCCCCGCAAACGGTTCTTTGATGAAATCGTGGCTGTCATGGAGAAATCAAAACGCTTTGTCCCCGTCTTCAGTGACAAACATTTTTCTTATCGCTGGGACTGGGCGCGTGAGATGTACGATACTTCGCGGAAGTACGAGTTCCCGATGATGGTGGGGAGTTCGGTTCCGCTGGCTCAACGTACGATTCCGCTGGAGATCCCTTATGGTACGGAACTGGAAGACGCCGTCTCGATTCATGGGGGACCGATTGAGAAATACGATATCCACGGACTTGAGGTTCTGCAGTCGATGGTCGAATTCCGCAAGGGAGGCGAAACGGGGATTTCGACGGTTCAGTTTTTGAAAGGCGATGATCTGATCAAAGCCGGCCGCCAGGGACGCTGGTCCATGAAGCTGGCAGAGGCAGCCATGCAGGCGGAACTGGGTGATACAAAACGGGGCCTGTTCGACCCGATCGGCAGTGAAGGGGCAGCAGAGCCACATGGGATTCTGCTGGAGTACAAGGATGGTTTTCGAGCCACGATGTTGAAAATCGGTTCGAACGGTGTCCGCTGGAACTTTGCCTGCCAGATAAAAGGAGAAGCGCAGCCGAAAGCGACGACGTTCTTCCCGGGCCCCTGGGGGAACCGCAATCTGTTCCGGGCGTTTTCGCATGCGATTCAGCATCTGTTTGTTCACAAGGAAGAGCCCTACCCCTGCGAACGCACCCTGCTGATGACCGGCGCGCTGGATGCCGCCATGCACTATTATTTTGAGAAAGGACAGGCCTTGATGAAAACGCCCGAACTCGAGTTTTCCTATCAGCCGAAAGATTTCAATCAGTTTCGCGAAATGGGTGATTCGTGGAAAGTCATTACTGCTGAAATGACGCCACCGCAAGATTTTGTCGCAGCGGATCCTGCTCCTCAATAAGGGGTCGATCTGTTCTGAGATTCGCTGCATGGGCCTTGATCGAGGGTTGTCTCGACATTTCCTGACTCAGATTACTTGCAGGAACGATGAAAATTCAGGATATTGAGGATCAAACGGTTCTCTTATCCAATTCCCCTGATCCCGCCTGACAGTAAGATCCTGAAATGAAATATGTGCTCGTGATTCCAGATGGTTGTGCGGACGAACCGCAGGAAACATTGGGGGGAAAAACTCCCCTGCAGGCTGCCAATGTTCCTCAGATGGACGCTGTAGTAGCAGCAGGCATTCTGGGACGAACTGATACGGTCCCTGCTTCCATGCCTTCCGGCAGTGATGTGGGGACGATGAGCCTGTTTGGTTACGATCCGCTGGTGTATCACACGGGGCGTGCGCCTCTGGAAGCGGCTGCGCAGGGGATTGAACTGGGACCGCACGACTGGGCGATCCGTTGTAATTTTGTGACAATTTCTGAGGGGAACATGGCCAGCTTCACAGCGTCGCAGCTCCCCAATGATGTGGGTGAAGAGCTGGTGGCGCTCCTGCAGGAAGCGACGGCAGACGAATCCCAGTGGGAATTTCATCAAGGGGTCAGCTATCGGAATCTGCTTATTTACCGTGCGAAAGATGCCGATGATCAGCCATTCGACACAGGCACCTCGACAACGCCTCCCCATGATTTAACCGACCAGCCGATCGAACATGATCTGCCGTCGGGCAGAGGAAGTGAACTGCTGCTGGATCTGATGGAGCGAAGTAAGAAACTGTTTACGAAATCTGAAAAGAACCAGAAGCGAACTGACGGGCAGCCGCCGGCAACGCAGATCTGGCTCTGGGGTCAGGGGAGTCGTCCGGCGTTGAAACCGTTTCTGGAGCAGTTTCACAAAACGGGGGCTGTGATTACCGCCGTCGATCTGCTGCGGGGGCTGGGACGTCTGCTGGGCTGGGATGTGATCGAAGTTGAAGGAGCCACTGGATACATCGATACCGATTATGCTGCCAAAGGGCGGGCTGCGATTGAGACACTGAAGAACTCAGACTTTGTCGTCGTGCATGTCGAGGCGACCGACGAAGCGTCCCATGAAGGGGAAGTGGAAGAAAAGATCAAGGCGCTGGAGAATATCGATCAGCACATCGTGGGCCCGGTGCACGAGTACCTGAAATCTCAAGGAAACTACCGGATCCTGGTTTGCCCGGATCACCCGACATTTTTGCGCACTAAAACTCATAGTCATGGCTATGTACCTTTTGGAATTTGTGGCACAAATGTCCGTCCGGATCAGGCCAGCAGTTATGATGAAATCACGGCAGGCGCCAGTAATCTACTGCTGCCGAAAGGCCATCAGCTGATGCCATTTTTCTTTGGGACACCCAGTTAAGACCAGAAAAAAAAGGTCAGTCAGAAATTAATTCTGACTGACCTGTCTTAAGAGCCGCTGAACCGTTTGTGCTTATAATGGCCAGTCGCGCAGGATGCGTTCGACTTCTTCCGCATGTCCGCTTTCGTCGCGGACCATATCTTCCAGTTGAACGGCCAAACCTTTGTCGCCAAATTCTTCGGCTTCTTTGGCGCGTTTGGTATACCCGGCGGTCGCTTCTTTTTCAGCAACCAGGATTGCTTCCAGCATCTCATGATTGCTGTGTGCTGCGGTAACTTTACCGGCAACAGTGACAGGTTCTCCGCCGAGAGCGACGATCTTATTCGCCAGAAATTGTGCATGCCCCAGTTCATCAGGCACTTCCGCCAGAAAGAACTGCGTCAACTGCGGTCGATAGGGACCGGTCGCTTTGGCAGCGTACGTGGTATATTGAATGATGGCAGCCAGCTCACTTGCCAGGTCCTCATTGAGGTTGGCAATCATTTTCTCTTTGTCCATTTCTGTCTCCTGATGTTATAAAACCGGAATCAAAGTAGATCCTCTGAGGGGTAAAATTTCTGGTCCTCTGTAGTCTCTTTATAGATGTACAAGTTATTTAATCAACTATAGAAGAACGCGAAGTCGTTGAAAATTCACTGATTAAAGTTTTAGAAAGTCAAAAAAATCAAAGTAGTGCACTCGCCAATTCGATTTCTGATGAGGGAATGAGCAGGTTTTGAGGCTTTGATACCCGTCAAATTGTACGTAAACGGAACATCAGTCGCCATTTTCGGGGTTCTTTTCAGGGGGCGCATGGACTATGATTGTGTTTCAGGCCTTTATAAGGTTATTTTGGCGAGGTTGTTTTAGAGTGTGTCCGGTTTTCCGTAGCGTCTCCAGGGGAGTTTGGACCGACTTTAATCATACCAGAGATGCTATGCTAAAATGTGTTGTGCTCTGGCCTGACTAGAGACGGAATCGAATACGCTCCGTCAAATTGTCCGGGATCGTTGGTTGATCCGAATGAAATTGAAAAGAAACGGGGAGATTTTTAGTGTCAGACTGGGTTGAACCTCTGGGTATGCGAATTCTCATTCGTAAAGACGAAAGTCGCCAGACGACCAAGGGGGGGATTGTACTTCCCGATAAGGCCGAGATTCCGAACATCACCGGGCGCGTCGTGGAAATCAGTGTGCAGATTGAACGGGACGACGATTTTCCGGTCAAGAAATACGACAAAGTGCTGTTCAACCCCAGCGATGCGATTCCCGTGGATTTCGAACCGGACAATGTGCTGTTTGTGGTCCCCATTGAAGATGTGGTCGCCGTGTTCCGTCGAGGCGATGCCAAGACCAATGAAGTCCGCTCAGCAGAAGAACGGGAATACGAAGATCCCGAGGACTGGGAAGAGTAAGCTTCCCCTGCTCCTGTCTGCCGATGTTAATCGGCCGTGTTTGGCGTTTTGATGTCGTCCACCAGGCTTGCTCTCTGGTAACCTTCCGGAAGCGCATCCAGGTTACGATAGGCGATCAGTTCGGCGACGATACTCAGCGCGATCTCCGGAACCGTCTGTGAACCGATATCAAATCCCAGTGGAGCGTGCACCCGCGCGAGTGCTTCGCGTGGCGTTCCCAGCCGCAGCAGGTCTTCGAAAATGAGCTTCACTTTTCGTTTGCTGCCGATCATTCCGATGTAACGCGCGTCCGTGGTTGCCAGATGGCCGAGGGCTTCTTCGTCATGATTGTGCCCGCGGGTGACGATGATGACAAACGTATCCGGAGTGACAGTCAGCTTGCTGAGAGCCGTATCAAACGATCCGACAATCAGCTGCTTTGCCGCCGGGAAGCGCTTGGCATTACAGTATTCCTGGCGATCATCGACGGCGATGATATCGAAGTCGACATCACTGGCCAGTTCAGCGACCTTCTGACCGATATGCCCGCAGCCGACAATCACCAGCTGGCAGGTTTGATGAAAGGTCAGATAAGCAATGCCCTGACTGACGTAAGGTCGGGGGCGATTTTTAATTGGTTTCAAGTGGTCAAACAGTCGAGACGGGGTTTCCTGTTTACCGCGAGTTGCGACAAGCTTTGATTCGGCGTCAATCAGAAATCGATCAGGTTTATTGTCGTCTTCAGCCGACTCGGGCGGGATGATAATCGCTTCCGTGCAACCCCGATCACTTTCCAGCAGTTGCAGCATGCTGTGGTAGTATTGCAGATCCTGTTCCGTTTTAACCGGATCCACGAGAACCTTCATACGGCCGCCACAGATCAGGCCGTCATCCCAGCCGTAGTCGTTGTCGAGTTGAAACGTCATGATCTCCGGGGATTCCGCGTCAATCAGTCTCAGCGCGCGACGTTTGACTTCCGCTTCCACACAGCCACCTCCCAGGGTACCCACCTGCGAACCATCACTGAAGATGAGCATGGCAGCGCCTGGTTTCTGCGGGGTTGAACCACGGGTTTCGACCAGACAGGTATAGCAGACGGGACGCTGCTGTTGGACCGCCTTTTCCAGTTCGAGTAATAGTTCACGCATGGTTGAATCACATCTCTTAAAGCGTATTCAAAAGATTGTGGGCCGCCTGCAGTTCGCGCGTCAATCCTTCGACCAGGGTCGGTTTCTGATCTCCGGGCAAGACTTCCCAGGTATAGGTTTCTACTTCCAGATGCGGTGCATAATCCAGTTCTTTGACGGTTGCCAGCGCCTGGCGCAACTCGCGGTACGTGGTCCCCAGTGGGCCGAGTGACTGGGCATCCACGGGAACGTGAAAATGCACCCGCAGCTTTTCGGTCTCTTTCAGACGGGGATCCGGATCGAGCAGGAAGTCGCGAGTGAGATCCACGATGCGATACAGGTCGCCGTTCTGCAGGCTGCCGATTGTCTGATGCAGATAACGGGGCTCTGCATACTGCGCCAGTAATTCCCGGCCGGCTTCATTCTCGCCGGGACGATCCAGTTCGATCGCGTTGGAAATGTGAATTTTGTTGATGCGGATTTCCGCATGGGTGATCTGTCGGATGGAACCGGGGATGTCTTCAAATTCCACCGCCTGATGACAGACATCGTAGCAGGCTCCCAGATATTCTCGGACGGTTCCCAGCAACTGCTTTTCCGCGGCACGTTCATACAATCGCTCAAAGAACACAATCAGTTCATGCGTGAATTCGATCACACAGAAGGGTTCGGGCTCAATCGCCAGGCGAATGGTACGTCCGGTTTCTTCTTTCAGTTGTTTGAGAAAGGTTGCCAGTTCGATCAGTTGTTCAATACAGACTTTGCTGAAATCGGGCGCGTGCTCGAACTTTTTAAACCCGAGGGGCACTGTAGAGATGCTGCCTTCCACGTCCTCAGGCAGTAGCGCTGCGAGGACCCGGGCACAGCCTTTGGTATATTCCAGACGTTCCGGCTGTGACCAGTCGGGCAGGTAAACATTTTCTTTGACGCGCTCACTATGGAAGTTTCCATAGGGGAACGCATTCAGGGTGTAGCAGGTCAGGTCTCGGTTCTGTATTTCCTGAGCAAAGCATGCGATTCCGTCAGCAGTCGAGAGAATTTCTTCGATCACTGGTTCGGCCAGCCACAGACCGGCAGCCAGCGGGGTACCTAACTGCTGTTGAATCGGCAGCGTGAACTCGTCGAGTTTCTGTAGGATTTCTGCGACGGTTAACCCGGGATGCACGTTGGTGCAATAACTCAAAGGCAGTGTATTTAGAGTCATAAAACTTCCTCAGAGGGCCCTTTTGTCAGCAGGAAGCAGAAAAATGGATCATGTGCAGTAAATAAAGAAAACTGCTTCTATCATACCCGTGACAAATCTGCGGACTACCTGTTTAACGAAATTAACAGGAGCGAATGCGGTTCAGGAATGGATTTTCTATCGGCGGCTACTTGTGTTAACCTGTAAGTTTAGCGACGATAACGGTTACAATCCTGCTTGGAAACAGACAAAAAGCGGGTTTCTCTCAAACTCTGTGAGAAACTTTTTGTGATGCCGCGTGTTTAGTACATGTGGGTCAATTACCCCGAAAGATGGGAGTCAGCAGTCAGTCGTGGTTACAACGGAAATCGTGAACTCACCCTACTTACGTGATCCTGACGTGCAGTTGATGCTGCGCGCCCGGGACGGCGATGAAGGTGCGTTCACCGAGTTGGTAGCCAATTACCAGGACCGGATTGTCGGTATTTTCTGTCATCTGCTGGGAAATCAGGAAGCAGCGGAAGATCTGGCCCAGGAAGTCTTTTTGCGGATCTATCGGTCACGTGCCAAGTATGAACCCAAGGCGAAGTTTTCCACATGGTTGTTTCGGATTGCCAATAATCTGGCCAGCAATTCGAGGCGCAACAAAGGCCGCCGCAAAGAAGTCACTCTCAGCCCTCATGATTCCGGCCCCTTGGGAATCCGTCCCGAAGAGCAGTTACTGATGGAAAAATCGGGAATGATGCCGACGCGTCAGGTAGGATTGAGAGAGACTCAGGCTGTGGTGCGTCAGGCTTTGGAAACCCTCAACGAACGACAGCAAATGGCGGTATTGTTACATAAATTTGAAGGCATGAGTTATGCCGACATCGGCGCAGCAATGAAGCTCTCGGAAGCGGCAGTCAAATCATTATTATCACGGGCGCGTGAAAATTTGCGTATTCAACTGGAAAAACATATTAAAGGTTAATTCAATCAGGTCTGCGTTATAGAGTCCTACGATGAAAAAAGAATTGAATAATCAGGAACTCGAAAAGCTGGTCGCTTATCTCGATGGTGAGGTGACCGAGCAGGAAGCGATCGAAGTCGAGCAGTCGCTGTCGACAGACGAAGAAACACGCGCGCACGTTGACGGCCTGGAGCGGACCTGGGAACTGCTGGATAAACTGCCGATTGCCAAAGCATCTCAGGAATTTACCGACAAAACACTTTCCACCATCAAGACCGTGCAACTGGAAGCGCTGGCGGAAGAAGAACAGAAACGCGGCGGTTTTCTAAGCCGCAAATCAAAACAGCAGCTGCGCAGAGCAACCATCGCAGCAGGCTGGACTCTGGGTCTGGCGTGCTCTGTTTTGGTCGGCTATCTGATTACCAACCAGTGGGTCCCCGATGAATCCGATCCGCTGCTGGAAGAATTTTCGTTTATCGAAAATCTGGATACTTATTCCGAAGTACAAAGTCTGGAGTTTCTGGAAGCATTGAAAAAATCAGGAACGTTCAATGAAATCGCACAACAGCAAAAACGCTAAACAGAATTTTGCACAGGTGGCAGACGGGCCTTCCGCACTGTGGTCGCTGGCGCTGCGCGCAACGGGCCTGGCGGGCGGGCTGCTGGTCTGTGTAATCGTGTTGCTGGGCGCCGCCGATCCGGAAAATGAATCGGAGCAGGAGAACCGTAAAAAAATCGAAGCGATGTCTCCCGCTGAACGGGCGCAGTTAAAACGCAACTACGATAAATTCCAGAAACTGTCTCCTGAAGAACAACAACGCTTGCGCAAGCTGCATGAAGCGACACGCAGTCAGCCGGAACTCAATCGCGTCATGCACGCCTATGATGCGTGGGTTAAAACACTCTCTCCCTGGGAACAGGAAGATTTGCGTAAAGCAGAAACGACGCGTGAGCGGATGGAACTGATTCGTAAATTCCGTGCAGAGCAGAAATCGCCGGACCGCCGCAGAAGTGGCAGGAATTTATATGAGCTCGCCAAAATTATGGATCTGGATTTAAGAAGACCTCCATTAGCTTTCATATTCTGGGGGCAGCCTCCTGATCCTGAGAAATTCCAGGAAGTGGTCGGTATTATCGAACGCAGCCTGCCGGTATCTGTCAAATATCCGAACGCGAAAACGGAACTCTCAGAATTTGCACGTTCACTGGCAGTATTACAGACTGCCGTCCACTTTAAAAAACGGGATGAAGACAAGAATGGATCTGCCTGGCCTCCCCCGGAAACCGTCGATCAGATCTTTGAGCTGCTGGATGATAAAAAGAACCCGTTTCGGGAGAATGAAGATGCCCGTGGTTTCAGGGGCAAGCTACGCTCAGCCGATTCCGACCATAAACGCAGGATGGTCACATTTTTCTTAGCTAAGGGGCTTGTGAATCAGCTGGTTAGGTCGGTCAAACAGGAGCTGGATGCTATCCAGCCACCCGAAGATAAGTTGCAACAGTTCTTCGAGACACTGGACACCAATTACAAAGATCATTTAATGCGCTATCCCCCGGATGAGATGCAGGAAAAACTCAAATACAAATACCTGCAGAATCAGTTACCCGCACAGGTCCGGCAGTCAATCCAGCAGCGTTCGCGTGAGGTGAGGCAGGTCATTACTGATTTCATACCTGAAAGCGATCAGAATAATCCGTTTGATGGTCCGCGCCGGGGCGGACTGAAAGAACGTATGCAGGACATGAAAGAACGCCGGCCGAATGCTCCCGATGGTCGTCCCGGTAATCGACTTCCGCGAAGACGAATTGGCGAGCCTGGTCCGCGACCTCCCGCCCAGGTTCCCCCTGATGCTTGAAAAATGGCTGGCAATCCTGTCTGATAGACTGTGTCCGGTTTTACTATAGCATCTCCAAGGCCATTGGGACCAAGTATCATAGATTGAGAGACGCGATGGTTAAATTGATACGATCTAGAACCTGAAGTTCCATCGAAACGCAGCCTCCTTTCGCGTTATGCCTATTGCGAAACGCGAAACATCCTGCGATAGCGCCTTTTTCATGAACGGGAGCCATACCATGTTACGTATTCTGACCATCGCCAGCCTGATCGCCGGTCTGATGCTGATTTCTACTGCCAGCCACCCTGCTCTGTCAGCCAAAGAACCGGCACCACTTAAAACGCATGAGCCCGGTCAGGTTCCCAAAACGATGCAGGGACTGCCTTTGCTGTTTCAGGAGAACTTTGAATCGGGGAATGCCGATCACTGGGAACCGACTGATGACTCAGCCTGGAAGGTGATTCACCAGGGAGACAATCATGTTTTCAGCCTGATGAAGAAAAGAAGCAAATTCGAGCCACCTGTCCGTTCTCCTTATAACCGTGCCTTACTGAAAAATATCGATGTCAGTGACTTTATCTTCGATGTGAAATTGCAGTCCACTATTCCCGACTACGGACATCGTGACTTGTGCCTGTTTTTTGGGTACCAGGATGATGCCCATTTATACTATGTGCACTTAGGCAAAAAAATGGACGATCATGCCAACCAGATCTTTATCGTCAACGACAAGCCCCGCACGAAGATCTCTACAAAAACCACAGCCGGTACCGACTGGGACGACGAATGGCATCACGCCCGCGTCGTGCGGGATACGAAATCGGGTTCCATCAAAATTTATTTTGATAACATGGAAGAGCCGGTGATGACCGCAACCGACAAAACGTTCCTGACCGGACGTGTGGGCATTGGCTCATTCGATGATACCGGCAACTTTGATGAACTTTTGTTGTTTGGCAAGCAGGTCAAATAGCAGAGTCTCCCGAGCCGCCCGCATTTCACAGAGATCAGGGCGGCTCAATTGACTCATTTCGCCGGATTTCCCTGCCTGTACAGGTTCGTCGCCGAAATGTGATGCTCAAAGAGGTACTTCAGACCAGTATTCCCGAAGAAAAATCGTCCGTTCACATGCGAAGGTTTGGAATAATGTGTATATTAGAATTGGCGAGTGTTAGAAACAAAATCGGGAAAAACTGCACTGATGAATAGTATTCCAGAGTAGGAGTAGCCTGATTTGAGTCAGAAATATCAATTCGAAACAGGCAATCAATATGAGTAAAGCTGCCACCGGTTCAGAGGAAGAAGTTCCCCAGGAATCAACACTGGAAACCGATATCAAGTCACTGAAAGAAATCAGTGCTAACTTGAAGATGGATTACAACGGTAACATTTCGCAGGTTTCGTTTTCAGGTTCCAAGCTGGTTGATGCAGGTCTGGTTTATCTGGGTCGCCTGTCCAAACTGCGAAAACTGGATCTCTCCGGTTCCAAAGTGACTGACGAGGGAATGGTTCATCTCAAGTCCTTGAAAAGTCTGCGTGAGATCACGCTGCATGGGATTCCCGTTTCTGATTCCGGACTGGCAGAATTCAAGAAACTGTCGAATCTGGAAATCCTGAACCTGTCGCGCACTAAAGTGACTGACGCAGGTTTGAAGCACCTGAAAGGACTGGACAGTCTGAAAGAGCTGTTTCTGACGGGACTCGAAATTTCAGCAGACGGGTTGGCACAGCTTTCTGGTTTAAAGAGCCTGGAAACGCTGGGTTTATCTGAGACCCAGATCACAGATGAGGCCTTGGCTCACCTCAAGACGCTGAAAAAACTGCGTGTGCTGCTCCTGCGTGATACTCAGATTACTGATGAAGGTCTCAAGCAGATTAAAGGCTTGACCCGCCTGCAGCGATTGTGGCTGCGAAATACGCAAATCACTGACGATGGAATGAAGTATCTGACCAAAATGAAAGACATGGAGTGGCTGGAACTGAATGATACTCAGATTACCAACGCCGGTATTTCCGAAATTAAAGTGCTCGAAAATATCGTGGATATGAACCTGCGAAATACGGACGTCAATGACAAGTGTATTTCGTCCCTCAAAAAGATGAAGAATTTGAGCACATTGTACATTGATGGTACTGAGATCACCGAAGAGGGGATTGCCAAGCTCGAAAAGAGCCTGCCTTACTGTCGCGTGGAACAGTAATCGCTGCTAGAGCGCATCACATTTAACCATCGCGTCTCACAATCTATTATATTCGGTCCAAATGGACTTGTAGACGCTACAGTAAAACGGGACACAGTCTACCAGAAGATTCCAGCTCAGGCATAATGGTCTTCCGTGGGAATCGGCTGATCTTCGGTTCCCATGGCGTATCCCAGTTCTTCTGGAATGAGTGTCGGTCGATAGCCCAGCAGTTTTTCGGCTTTGCTGAGATCCCAGCGTCGGTTGGAACTTTCACCCACGATGGTTATGACTTCGCAGCCTGAAATCTCGGCGGTCAGTGCTTTCTGGTAAGCCTGTAACAAGTCGGGAAAAGGCACCCATTGAGGCCGTAGTGGATGTGTCTTCCAGAGCGGGTGTTCCAGGTCGATCGGCTTGGGGATCCTCAGACAGACAATCGACATGCCATACGCGCGTGCGTAATGCTGACACATGACTTCGCAAAGCTGTTTTGTCAGGGCATACGAACCCACGGGCAGTGGCGGCGCATCCGATTCCACCCATTGTGGCGCTGGATAGCCGAGCACCGTCATCACCGTACTGGTAAAGATAAAGCGTTTCACGCCAGCAGCATGGGCTGCCTCCAGCAGGTTAAATGTGCCTTTCACATTCACATCAAAACGTTTTCCGTTTAACTCATCCCCTTCCAGCGGGCCTTCGTCAGCCTGTTTTGCCAGGTGAATGACGGCGTCGATGTTTTCCATTGCCGCACGGGTCTGCGCTGCATCTGTGAGATCAAGAGTGATAAACCGTGGATCATCGGCAAGAGGATGAATGTCTGCCAGCACCAGTTCCAGGTCATTCGTCGGTTGCCAGTGTGCGGCGAAATAGCGACCGACATAACCGGCGGCACCTGTAATTAAAACTCGCATCGTAGTAGACCCGTTGCTGGAAGAAGAATCGAAACTGAGTTTAAGTCAGAGATTCCTGACAGACACGTAATACATTGCCACCAATAATTTTCTGGACGTCGGCATCGGAGTATCCCCGCTGGACGAGTCCGACCGTAAACAGAGGCCAGTTGGTCCAGGAGACGCTGGTTCGCATTTCGGGTGACTCGACAAAGGGATCTTTAGGCCACAAGCTGCGCCAGGCAGTGCGCGACCGCGGAGCACGCGGCACTTTTTTGCGTTCCAGCGAATTATTGCGCGAAGTGTAAGACACGTCAGTACCGATGGCGACATAGTCGATGCCGAAATTCTTGACCACGTAATCAACATGGTCCAGCAACGCGCTGATATCTCCTTTGCCGCCCAGGTACCGGGGAATACAACAGATGCCGATCAGACCATTCGTATCCACAATGGCCTTGATGACTTCATCGGGTTTACTGCGAATATGTTTGTGGAGGGCAGCACAGGTGGAATGGCTGGCGACAACCGGTTTTTTCGAGACCTGTGCGGTTTCCAGACTGGTCTGCCAGCCGGAGTGCGCGACATCGGGAATGATGCCCAGTCGATTCATCTCCCCCACGACGGTACGACCGAAGTCACTCAGTCCCGCGTTCGCCGGTTCAGCACAGCCGTCACCCAGCATGTTGCGACGGTTGTAAGTCATGTGCATCATGCGAATCCCCAGCTGGAAAAAGATCCGCATGTATTTCATTTCGTCTGTAGTGGTTACCCATTGTTGCGTTAAGGGGACGCCATTCCCTGTCAGATACAGACAGTGACGTCCTTCCTGTTTGGCTTGCACGATGTCTTCCGGTGTCACCGCTTTAAAAACAAAGTCGGAGAGCATGTCGGTCGTGAAAGTGAACCGCGCCAGCCGCTTCATCAGTCGCATGGGGTCCTGCCCTTCCTCGCCCGCGTTTTGGAAGATACAGGTCACGCCGGAAGCGTCGAAGGCTTCTTTGAATTCGCGCTGCTCGGCGGGGTCGGTCACGCAGCGGGTCATCGACATGTCTTCCCGCAGATCCTGAATTTCTGCGGTCGACGCATGGTTGCTGATGGCTTCCGCCAGACGCTCTCCATCGACGGCTGAGCGGGGTGCAAAGCCGTACGAATCGAAGACCAGTGATTCCGCATGCAGTTCCAGTCCATGCGCCAGCTGTTTCTTGCTGGGCTTCAAAATGTCAAGTGCGACCTGGCGGGCGTGCAGAATGACTTCATTTTGAATCGGCTTCTGTTTTGCAGCGGGTTTTGCTGGAGATTGTTCAGCGGCGGTGGCAGAGTCGGCAGCCGCCAGGCCCAGGCTGGTTGCCGCCAGTGAAGTACCCAGAAAAGAACGGCGGTTGATAGGGTTGCTCATGATGTCTTCCGTTTTCTGTGTTGGAACAAGTTGTGGGAGGAGTTCTTCAGGCAGGTTCTTTATTTTTCATTACAGCCACAACCGCCACCACCACTAGAACAGCTGGATGCTGCAGGCGCTTCATCGACCGGATGAAACACGATTCGCCAGGTGTAGTTGGCATTGAGTTCCTGTGCCAGTATTTCCAGCGCCGGCATGCGGCTTCCCAGATAATACAGTACGACGGTCTGCTGATCAAACAGTTGTTCGCAGTCAATGATTTCGGTCGGCATACCCCGTTCCTGAATCAGGGTCTGACAATCCTGGAAGACGCGTGCGGTCACATCTTCCTGACTGGTCAGAGCTGACTGATCGGTGGGCGTGAATTCGCGGACGATGGAACCGGCGGCAGTCGGCGGCTTTTCCATCTGACCTACTGCAGAAAGAATCTCTCCGACTTCTTCACCGCGGCTGGTTTCCAGCAGGACGGCAGTACGGTGAGGATAGTCGTCTTCGGGTTCTGCGGAAAAATGATCGACCCAGCCCATCGCACCGTAGCGGACCAGAAACAGATTCGCCGGCGGCCCCGGATCGCCGAACGCCGCACCATCCACCATTAACACGCCGGTCTCTACTTTGAGATCAAAGCGGGTCAACGCGAAATCAGGAAAGTCATGACACTCGCCTGTGGCAACATCAAAATTCCAGTCATGCAGAGGACAGGTGACTTCCGTGCCACACCCCTCGCCTTCAATCAGAGATGCGCCCTGATGCGGGCAGGCATTGTCGATGGCGTAAAACGTTCCCGGCTGATCTCCGTCAGCAACATGGAAGACAGCAATCTCAGTGCCTTTAACGGTATAAGCTTTACGTGTGCCGGGAGAAATTTCATATGCGTTTCCCAGCGGAATCCAGTTGGCCATTAAGTTCACCAGTATTAAAAACGGTCAGTAAGACGATGGTTGTCACATTCAGTTTATTATATGCTCAAAGGGTAATCATACCGTTTTATCATCAAAGTTTCTTCCCGGAGTGAAAAACAGCATGGCTGTGCGACATATTTTACTGGACATGGATGGCGTGATTTCCGATTTTATGGGTGCCATTCTTGAATTACATGATCAGGGGCATCTGCTGGAACAGTGGCCTCCCGGAGAGCGGAACTACGCAGGCGTACTGGGAATGACGAAAGATGAATTCTGGAAACCCGTCGATTCTGTCGGCGGACGCTTCTGGCAGGAATTTCCTCCCTATCCGTGGCTCGACGAACTGCTGACTCTACTGAAACAGACAGCCCCGATGACCATCAGCACATCTCCCAGTCGCAGTGCCGCCTGTGCGTCGGCCAAAGTCGAATGGCTCAGGCAGCATTTTCAGCAACCCCTGTTCATGGATTTCATGATCGGTACGCAAAAATATCTGCTGGCAAAACCGGATGTCGTGCTGATTGACGATCAGCATAAGAATGTCGACCTGTTCCGGGAGCATGGCGGACAGGCGATTCTGTTCCCTCAACCCTGGAATGAAAATTATGCCATCACGGACCGTGTTGGCTACGTAAAATCAGAGCTGGAAAAAATGACGCAAGTCGGATAACCGTTAAATTGCAAGTGTCGAAAGGTGTACGAACGATACGTTTTCTGTGATATGGGGTAGTTTTTGCCACTCAGAGAAGGTATCCTAAGACGTGTTTCATAAATAAAGTTGTTAAATGATAGTTGACGATTAGGAAATATAAGAGACAATATATATTTGCAGGCAACTGAAAGCGCAACGACGAGTGCTCACGAGTTGCTTTAAAATGTGCCTGCAGTCCTGCCTATACTTTCCTCGTAGCACTGTTTACTGCCAGACCTCATAGTGTCTCCTTCCTTTTGAATTGGGATAGAATCACGAGATGAAATCTCTTCTCTATCAATGTCTAGCCTGTCTGCTGCTGTGTTCCGCCATTTCTGCGCGAGCCGCTGAGACTCCGCAGCAAGCTGTGACGATCTATCCCGAAAAAGTACAACTGGTTGGCAACCGCGACCGGCAGCAGTTACTGGTTTCCGGTCTTAAAAACAAACAGTCCATCGACCGGACTCGCGAAGTGCAGTATCAGTCCGATCAGCCCGCTGTGGTTCAGGTGAATGCAGCCGGCGTAATTGAGCCTGTCTCGAACGGAAAAGCGACGGTCACCGTGACCGATGGTGCCACGAAAATTAAAGTGCCCGTCGAAGTCAAAGATTTCGGCAAGCAGACATTAATCGATTTTGAGCGCGATGTGCATCCGCTGTTTTCGCGGTTCAGCTGTAACAGCGGTGCGTGTCATGGAAAACAGCGCGGTCAGGGTGGATTTCAATTGTCGATGTTCGCCTTCGATCCAGAATTTGATTATGGTGCGCTGACGAAGGAATCACGGGGTCGCCGTGCTTCGCCACTGGCACCGGATCAAAGCCTCGTCCTGCTCAAAGGTGCCGGCAAGATTCCGCACGGCGGTGGTAAAAAACTGCCTGAAGGCAGCAAATATTACAACATTATGGAACAGTGGATCGCGGAAGGTGCCACACGTTCTGTTGCTGAGGCACCGAAGCTCGTGAAAATCTCGGCGGAACCGACCGAGCGGATCATGCAGCCTGAAACAAAACAGCAGATGGTGGTGACCGCATATTACAGTGATGGTTCCACCCGCGATGTGACGGACCTCGCCGAATACATGTCGAGCGAAAGTGTTTACGTTTCCGTCGATGAGCACGGTCTGGTGACCGCGGGTTCGCTGATGGGTGAAGCTTCGATCATGGCCCGCTACATGGGAAATTTCGCCTCCCTGAGCGTTACGATTCCTTCTGAGAATACAGTCCCGGACAGTTTCTATGCCAAGCTGCCTCGCAATAACTTCATTGATGGTCTGGTTTGGGACAAATTGAAGAAATACGGACTGAAACCTTCTGAACCGATTGACGATGCCACTTATCTACGGCGTGTTGCCATCGATTTGATTGGACGCACTCCGACTGCTGAAGAAGCACGGGCGTTTCTGCAGGATCCTTCTCCCAACAAACGGGATCGGCTGGTCGATTATCTGCTGGAACAGCCCGAGTTCGGCGATCACTGGGCCAACAAATGGGCTGATCTCCTGCGACCCAATCCGTATCATGTGGGGATCAAGACCGTCTTGAGTTATGATGCCTGGATTCGGAAATCGTTTCACCAGAACAAACCCCTCGATCAGTTCACGCATGAATTGCTGACTGCGCAAGGGGGCACGTGGCATAACGGTGCGGTGACCATGTTCCGTGATCGTCGCAAACCCGAAGAGCTCACTACAATTGTCAGTCAGCTCTTTCTGGGAATTCGCTTGAGTTGTGCCCAGTGTCATCACCACCCCAACGAAGTCTGGGGTCAGGAAGATTTCTACAGTTTCGCGGCCTACTTCGCCAAAATCGGCCGTAAAGGCCGCGGAATTTCGGCCCCGATTTCCGGTTCAGAAGAGCTGATTTTCACAGCGAATTCCGGCAGCGTGCGTCATCCGCTGACCAATGAAGTCCTGCCACCCCGCCCCCTGTTTGGCGAAGTGCCTGAGATTAAAGAAAATCAGGATCCACGCGAAATACTGGCAGACTGGATTATTTCACCCCAGAATCATTTCTTCGCTGAAGTGAATGCCAACCGAATCTGGGCGGATCTGATGGGACGTGGCATTGTCGAACCCATCGACGATTTTCGCGAAAGCAATCCGCCCAGTAACGCGCCGCTGATTAAAGCGCTGGGACAGAATTTCCGCGAACAGAAATTTGACCTCAAAAAATACGTTAAAACGATCGTCAGTTCCTATACTTACAGCTTGAGTGCCCTGCCCAATGAAACGAACGTCGGTGATACGCGCAACTACTCGCGACATTATCGTCAGCGGCTGCGGGCTGAAGTGCTGCTGGACAGCGTCAGCGAAATGATCGGCGTGCCCGATTCATTTTCAGCCATGCCCAAGGATTCAACGGCCAAACAGATCTGGACGCACCGCGTCAGTTCAGTCTTCCTCGACTCCTTCGGCCGTCCCGATCCCAACCAGGATCCGCCTTGCGAACGGACGACAGATACCACGGTCGTGCAGGTTCTGCATATGATGAATTCCCGTGATCTGTATGCCCGCATACAGTCTAAGAATGGCAACAGCGCCGCATGGGCCAAGAGTAAAATGACGCCCGATCAGATCGTAGAAGAAATCTATCTGACGGCTTATTCACGTTATCCGACCATTGAAGAAAAACGACTGGGGCGCTCCCTGTTTGAACAGGAAGGGGCTGATCGACAGCAGGTCATCGAAGACCTGATGTGGGCACTGCTCAATACACCGGAATACCTTTTCAAAAACTGAAGCTCCCCTGCTCCACCAGGAATCATTGTTTGACATCACTACCAACAGGATCAGAAATGATGAATATTTCAAAGAATTGCAATGGAATCACACGACGAAATTGCCTGCAGATCGGCTTGAGTGCCATGACCGGTCTGGGGATGGTAGACTTACTTCGCCTGCAGTCCCAGGCCAAAGGCACCGCTGCTCCGGGACCGAAAGCCACCGCGAAAAGCGTGATCCTGATCTGGATGGACGGCGGTCCTTCGCACTATGAATCCTTCGATCCCAAACCGGAAGCACCGATTGAAATTCGCGGCGAATTCAACCCGATTTCCACGACGGTGCCCGGCGTCCAGTTCTCGCAGCACATGACGCGTCTGGCGTCGATCTTCGATAAATGCTCGGTCATCCGGTCAATCCGCCATAACCAGGGGAACCACGGGGCCGGTAACCATTACATGATGACCGGTGCCCCACCACGAATTCCAGTCGGCTGTGGCGCATTTGTGAGCTTCCATCCCAGCATGGGGTCTGTGGTTGCACATCAGAAACCAACAACCAACAATCTGCCCGCCTATTTCTCCATACCCCGCATGTCACGTTCCGGCGGACCGAACTTCCTGGGGGCCAAGTACGCCCCGTTCGTTATGTCGGACAATCCGAATTCATCCAACTTCCGCGTGCGGGACCTGTCTCTTCCCAGCGGTCTCACTGACAGCCGCTATCAAACTCGCCGCGATCTGCGTCAGCAGGTCGATCAGCTGAAACGCATCCGGGACAAAGTCGCCGGCGATCCGGTGCTCAGCCTGGATGAATACTATGAGCAAGGCTATAGCCTGGTCGCTTCCACCGAAGCACAGAAGGCCTTTGAAATAGATCGCGAGTCCGACGAGTTACGCGATAAATACGGTCGAAACTCATTCGGTCAACGTGCCCTGCTGGCCCGTCGTCTGACCGAAGCCGGTGTGCCGTTCGTCACCTTGTACGAAGGGGGCTGGGACAATCACGGCAGTCTGTTCAAGTCGTTCCGTGGTCGTATGCCTTCCTTTGAAAACACCATCGCGACACTGATCGAAGATCTGGACGAACGCGGTCTGCTGGATACGACCATGGTACTGGCACTGGGTGAATTCGGTCGGACACCGAAGATCAATCCCGGCGGCGGCCGCGATCACTGGTCGAATGCGATGTCCGTCCTGATGGCCGGCGGCGGAACACCCGGCGGACTCGCTCTCGGAGCGACCGACAAAGCCGGTTACTCAGCTGTCGAACGCGTGCTTTCTCCAGAAAACTTTGTCTCGACCATTTATACAAAAATGGGTATCGATCCTGACATAATGC
Source organism: Gimesia algae (assembly GCF_007746795.1). Lineage (NCBI taxonomy): Bacteria > Pseudomonadati > Planctomycetota > Planctomycetia > Planctomycetales > Planctomycetaceae > Gimesia > Gimesia algae. The sequence goes on along the minus strand of NZ_CP036343.1, from coordinate 7,847,265 downwards.
TCTACACGCCGGAAGGCCGTCCTTCGCATCTGGTCAGCGATCCGACACCGATTCCGGAACTCTTCGCATAAACTGCCCACCGCCTGACTGAGAATGAGATTACCAATGTTGTCTACCGCTCGGATTCTGCCCGCTGTTGTCTCGATTGCATTGGTTTCCAGTCTGTTTCCACAAGCAAAAGCAGCGCCTCCCAGCGTGAACTATCTGAACCCAGCCGGTGGTCAGATAGGGCAGCAGGTGGAAGTCAGCGTTGATAAAACTCTGGGCACGGCGCCGGTTTCCGTCTGGACGTCGGCTCCCGGCTTGACAGTCACGATCCCGGAGAAACCCGCTAAGGGTAAAGAAAAGCAATTCACCGTCCAGATCGACGCGGCTGCCAAGCCCGGTTTGTACTGGCTGCGTTTTCATAATGCGGAAGGGGCTTCCGAGATCCGACCGTTCATCGTGGGGACACTTCCCGAGCAGGCCGAAGCGGAACCGAACGAAGACCTGGAGCATGCCCAGAAATGTGAACTGCCAGGCGTGACCATTAATGGCGTGCTGGCCAAAAGCGGCGATGTCGATACCTTTCAGGTGAAACTGAAAAAGGGTCAGACTCTGATTGCTTCGCAGACCGCGAATGAACAGCTGGGTTCCCCCATGGATGGCCTGCTGCAGATCATCAACCATCGAGGCACCGTGCTGGAACAGATGGAAGATACCCTCTGGTTTGATCCGCGGATTGTCTTTACCGCGCCGGAAGACGGAACCTATTATGTGCGCACATTCGCCTTTCCTGCAGACCCCAACAGTACCATTCGCTTTGCCGGCGCTGCGTCTTATATTTACCGCTTGACGCTGACGACAGGTCCGTTCATCGACCATAGTCTACCGCTCGCCTGGCATCCGTCTACCGCGACGCCGGTGGCGTTGGAAGGCTGGAATCTACCCGATGATTTAAAGACACTGCTGCCGACCGTCACCGAGTCGAAAGAACAGGCCCTGCTCAGCCATCCCCGGTTGGGGAACTGGCTCACGATCCCCTTGAGTACCACACCTGTCGTTCTTGAGACCAAAGAGAGTCAGGCGGAGAAGGGACAGCTGCTGACGATCCCAGCGACTGTCACCGGCAAAATCACAGAACCGAAAGAGATCGACTCATTTCGCTTCACGGCGAAAAAAGGGGACAAGCTGACGTTCAAAGTCGACACATATATGCTGGGTTATCCCCTGGATGCTTACATCAAGCTGTTTGATGCGAAAGGCAAACTGCTGAAAGAAGTGGATGATGCCCGCCGGAATTATTATGACGCCCAACTCGATTATGGGATTCCTGCAGACGGCGAGTATCGTCTGGAAGTGACCGACCGATTTCAGTATGGCGGTTTTCGTTATGTCTACCTGCTGTCGATCCAGCCTACCGAAGCCGACTTTTCGCTGCAGACCACCGAAGAACAATACACGCTGACCGCCGGCGACAAGCCACTGGAAATCGAAGTGACTGTGAATCGCCAGAGTCCGCGGTTCAACGATGACATTGAAATCAGCGTGGCTGGGTTACCCGCAGGGGTGACGTGTGAGCCCGTGGTTTCCAAGTTGAAAGAGAAGACCGAAAAATCGGTCAAACTGAAGCTGGAAGCGAAGGCGGATGTCGTATTTCAGGGCCCGCTGGAAATCAAAGGTGTCAGCCTGAAAGACAAGACGCAGGTCCACACGCCGACCGCTGTCATCAAAGGCATCAGCCCCAAACGCAAAACCGCCCGTCCCAAAGCGGATCTCGAACTGCCTTACCTGTGGTTGACAATTAAGAAGAAGTAGGACCCTGCACTGCAAACTCGATTCGCAGGGGGCGCCCCATGTGTCGACCCGCCTCGTGAGGTATCACTTCACAAAGGGAACCGGCAAACCTGTCATCATTATTTTCGACCACGACAAACACGAAAAAAGTAAAGGGTGATACCGGATGTAATCCGGTACGAGCGCAGCGAGCAGGAGGTCTCGGCTGTCGCGTTCTTTCCAGAATCGGGTTCCCTTCGACAGTAAATAGAATGAGGCGAACTCTCTCACCCGATACCGATCACACCGCAACCTCATGTTGTCTGCGCCAACACCGAATTTCATTCGGTGTCACCCGCGTATTGAGGTTCATTTGTTATTCAGGACGGACAAGTTCAGATAAAAGTTCGTAATGGGACCTGCAATCACCACCACCCTGCGGATCGACACATGGGTCGTGCCCCTGCGAGATGCATTTCGAAAGTCAAAACCGCATCACTTCAACGGTTGATCTTCTGCATCCGGTTTCACTGTCCCGCGAACCTGTAGTCGAACGATGGTTTGATCAGGGTTGTCGGTATACAGTTCAATTTCTGTTTTGAACGGGCCAGCTGCGGTTGCTTTGAATAAGACTGTGACACTGCCACTCTGGCCTGGCGGGATGGTCACAGGCAGACCCTCCGTGGAAGCGCATCCGCAAAGCGTGCAGGGAACCATCGCACCGATCAACTGGAGTGGTTGACGGGTCGGGTTCTGGACGGTGATCTTCTGTCGTGCTGTTTCATCGGCAGGGATATTTTTAAATTCACAGAGAGGTGCCACAATCTGCGGCGCTCCGAACAGCGATGTGCCATAAAAAATCACCGCCACCACCAGGATCACAGCAAAGTAGAGAGTCAGGAATGACTTCAGTCTGAAAGACAGGCGCTTCATGACAGGTTCTCCCGAGTTTGAGCTGTGCGAAATCGTTGAATCATAACGTAAAAGACGATCAGCGCCAGCAGAATGCCATTGCCGATCAGGAACCACTGCATCAGTTTGTTTTTCTCAGGGGGATGAGCCGCCAGGGGGCTGTCGGGTAAGCCGTAATGCGATAGAAGAAAAACCGAATCATCCACGGTGCCCAGAGAAAAGTCGCTTAGAGTCGCAGAATAACGATCGCTGATCGGCAACATATCTGCATGGTAGTGCAGCACTTTATGTTCGCATTTTTCAGGGACAGGGATCTCGTGTTTCTGGTTAGAAGAAAAAAAGTTCCTGCCAGCGTAAGTTGAATAATCAGTAGCCGAATAATCACAACGGTACTGAAATTCCAGCACGGCCCAGTTCCTGTCAGGGGCGAACACGATATGGCCACTTGAAATGGCCCAGGGATCTTCAGTCACCTTAAAGTCCAGCGCGACCAGCTGTTCTCCCCTTTCCATTTGTGAGGGAACTCTTTCAAGCTTTGTGACACTAAAAGATGGCTTCTCAATTATTTCTTCAAATAAGCAACCGTCCAGGGAACCTGCGGCATACAAATACCAATCCTTATAATGCCCCATGATGATTCTCAATCGCGTTCTAAGATGTGCGGTTGAAATGTGGGTAACCGAAGTTAACAGGTAGGGATTGTCTGGTCTGGTTTTATCAAGCTCGAACGCATAGTCTGGCGTGGCGCAGACAATCTCATTGGAATAAATTCCCCCGAGTGGAGTCTCTGCCGCATAATCCTGTTCGGCGACAATCGAATTTCCCTTCGCACGCACATGTTCGGAATAGACATATCGTTTTTGGCGAGAGGGTTCGTTCGGGTCATCAAACAGGGACTGGCATTCTGCCCGGCATTCGATGTTCTGGTAAGCCGCTTTGAATTTTTTCACCGCGTGCGCGTATTGGGCCCGGAATTCGCGTTCTGACAGGGAGTGCTTAACGGGAAGCTTTGCCTCCGATTCGCTGGCAGAGAGAATCATTGTCGGCATGAAAGCCGCAGACCAGAATGTCACAACGAGAATGAGACTGTTTTCAGCTGGCACGCCCTGACGCTCCACACAAATATTGAGGACTGTATGATCTGACTGATAGAAATCAGGTGACTGGATCTTTGTCTAATTATTTTGATAAAGAGCAATAAGTATTAATCGCAAATATTGAGATTAAGGTCGTCAAATGCGAAAAATGTAAAGGGTGATACCGGATGTAATCCGGTACGAGCACAGCGAGCAGGAGGTCTCGGCTGTTGCGTTCTTTCCAGAATCGGGTTCCCTTCGACAGTAAATAGAATGAGGCGAACTCTCTCACCCGATACCGATCACACCGCAACCTCTGCACCCGCCGTATTGAGGTTCCTTTGTCATTCGGTGTGAACGGGGCAAATTAGATCAACCGTAAATCGTGCGCTCACGGTCGGGCGAGCCGACCATGGCACCCATGGATGAAGTCGTTTGAGAAGATTTAGCCAATCACTTCAGCTGCTTGATCATTTCCTGGGCTTTGGCTTCAAAGAGGGCCTGCCATTCGGGGGCCAGCATGCAGTCGCTGTCTTCCTGGGCGCCGCCGACGTTTTTCAGCTGGTCGGCTGTGGGGGCATAATAGTTGTACCCGTTGGTGTAGCCGGCGACGAATGTGTTTTCGAACGGTGACTTCTTTTTGATGTTCAGGCCGATGTTAACGGTCAGTTCCGCGGGGAAGGTGATCATACGGAAGTCGCCGACCTTGATGCCGAAGATTTCCGCGTCAAGCGTTTTGCCGGCGGCCTGGTTGCGGGTCTGATGTTTGTTGAGCAGCGCCAGGTTGGCTTTGTTGCGGGTCATCTTTTCCATCTTGTAGACGTTATTGATGTAGCGTTCCATGTTCGCGCGATTCTCTGCGTCCAGCTTGGCCAGACCATCGCGGCCCAGTTTCTTTTCCAGCAGATAACGGTGTGAATAGTACGAAGGATGTTCGTCGTAGAGTTTGTATTTGACGATCAGAGGCAGAAACGTTTTCAGGTTCAGGCTGGTTCCCTGCAGCGAATTCAGCAGCTGTTCCTGTTCTTTTTTGAGTGACTCAATCCGCGTGGCATTGTTGGAACGGGGAAGCGTCAATGTTTCATTCAAGACGGTCAGGTCACTGTTGTCGGTGCATTTGATCTTGCGGATCGCTTTGAGCGCGCTGAGTCCCAGCTGGTTGCCCAGTGTTTCGGCATCGCGGGGATTGTCGACATCTTTGTATTGCGCGGGATTGATATCCCCGCCACAACCCTGCACGAACAAAGCAATTGTGCCGTCGCTGAGGTTGTCTTCAATCACCTGTGACGCGAAGCCGCTCATGTCGGCGGTGTTGCCTTTGCTGGGAACGCCTTGAATGGGATGCACGGCGAAGTTGTACACGACGGCGAGTGTGTCGCCATTTTTCTTCTCGAGCTTCAGAATACCAATCTCAGGATCAATGGGCCCGATTTTAGCGACTTCTTCATCGGGAGGCAGCGAATAAGCATGACGGACGTCGGCTTCTTTGCCGTTTTTGAGAAATAGCCGCCGGTTCTCCATCACGCGGTCTTCGTGACCGGTGCCGACACCGACATTGACGGGAACCAGGTTATTCGCGGCCTCTTTGATGGCTTTGATGGTGCGCTCTTCGACGTCGGCACAGACGATGCCGTGACAGTGGCTGGCATTGACCATGATGTTTTCGGGTTTGATTTTCAGATCGCGTTCGATCTGGGTCCGTACGTTGCCCAGGTATTCGTTGGTGATGGAACCGATCTCGCCAATGGCGACAGCGTCCACTGTGACGATGGCGGCGGTGTTGTCGCCGTCTTTGATGACCAGTGCTTTCACAAACAGGGGGTCATTGACGGGTACATTTCGATTGGTGATATCTACTTTGGCGGCTCCCGCCATGAGTTCGCCGGCAGCGGTGATAGCCGGTGTCAGCAGGCTGATCAGAGTCAGCAGTACCAGTGTGGTGGTCAGTCGGTTGAAAGTACGGGATACGTGGGGGCGAGCAAGTTCGTGAATGCGTTGCATGGTGTCCTGTTTTCTGAAACGGGAAGTAGTCAATCTAAGTCAGATCAGTCAGTGCCGGGAAAAGTGATCCAGGTCCATTCCAGTTTAACTGGACCGTTGAGAGAGCGGGACCCGTTCTTTGGGAAAATTAGTGAGAAAGAGAAATCTCTGAGCTCCAGGCTGCGGGCGTCCGCTATTTCAAATCGAAGTCGTGGCTGCTTTCACCTTCAGAGACATCTGCGGTGAGGTCTGTTGTGGAAGAACCAAGATATTTTTTAGGGACCTGTGATAATCCTTTATTACTCTGTGCCTGAGCGGGGGTGAACTCGCTGGGGAGCGAGATGAACACGCTGTAAGAGCCGGCTGGAATCGGGCCATCCAGGGTGAAAGAGCCATCTTCTTTCAGATCACCGCCGGCACTGGCTCCCAGCTGTTCTGAAATATAATTCACGCGGCAGTCAGTCAGCGGCTGGCCTTTAAGGCTGACGGTACCGCTGACGGTTCCCATCGGTTTGGAAGCGACAGATGTGCCACCACAGCCTGTCAGGAGGGTCACTGCCAGGAAAGCAGCACAGTAGAAGGAACAGTTACGAAGTAGAGAATGTGTTCTCAAAGAAGCAGGAATCATAGCCAGCATGTAGGAGTCTCCCGAATATTTTGTGACGGCAACATCATTGTGAACGTTAGCAAAATCGTCTGGAGTGCATCCCGTCGGCGGTGTACCGACCGGGTGCACTCCTATGGTTTGTCAACCGGAGTTAAAATTCGCCGAGCACTTTACCGTCCTGAATGGCGCCCAGCGCCAGTAGTGTATTGAAGTCGATATTATCCGAGAGGAAGCGGACGGCTCCATCGGCCAGCAGGGCATGCACGCCACCGACGTGGAACGATGTGAGCGGACCATTATTGAATCCGGCGCCTGTGTAAGCGGGTTTGGTTTTCGGATTGGATGAATAACGAATGGTGACCACGCCCCCTCCGCCGTATCCCGATCCACCACTGGTGGAGACACCGCGATGACCCGACCAGCCCCCCGAAAGATTTTTGCGATAATCGACGCCAGCGATAACGCCGGAATCTTCACCGACCATGATGGTATTCGAAGTGCCGTCCGTGCAGTCACGCATCAGCACGGATTTGCCGATTTGCAGCATTCCGTTCTGCCCCATCACTCCATAATAGGTGTTGTCGACGGCATTAGTGTTGAAGGGTGCCGCGGCAGTGTAGGCGCCTGCGATGCCCACATAGTCCATCGTCATCCCCAGGTCGCCTCTATCCTGACCGGGAGAAATGCCGTTGGCGGTTCCCGCATAAAACGGGTCTGTGGAACTGGAGGGACACTTAAAGGGAGTGACCAGGACTTTGTTCAATGCTTCGTTAGAGCCAGCGCCCGTTCCGTAGCCGCCATCACCGGTCCAGCCGTTGTAGGTATTGTAGCCGCGGCCGTTTGCCGGAGTCTGTGTCAGGCTGTTGTAGAGATTGGCCTGATCCATATAAGGCAGAATCGACACGCGCCAGTTGGCCTGATAAATGGGGACCTGGGCGCCAATCGGAAAGGTACGAAATGCATCATGATAGTTATGAAACGCCAGTCCTAGTTGTTTCATATTATTTTTGCAGGCACTGCGACGGGCTGCTTCACGCGCCTGTTGTACTGCCGGCAGTAATAAAGCGATCAGGATGGCAATGATGGCGATGACCACCAGTAATTCGATCAGGGTAAATGCTTTTCGTCTCACGTGACCTCGTCCTTTTCTAAAATTGATCAACCAATAAATATGGTTAAAAAATGAACATTCAGGTTTTCGTAGAGCGCAGAATTTTAAAGTAGCCGCCAGGGGCTACCCGTGCCTTAACAGAGTTAATGAACACCGGGCCTGACAGGGGCCCAGGCAGAAGGATCGATGCTGACATCAAGTCAGAATCACAATCGAGGCGGCAGGACGCCTGCAGGAAACGTGAAAATCTCAGTCATCAGTCCACTTTACACCGAGATCTGGCATTGAACATGTCTTATCAGACAGAAAGATTTCACTATCGGACATGTTTGGTCAATCAAAAAAGATTGATCTATCTTATTTGGGGACAGTCGTTTACGATTTTGTAAGCTTTATTGAGTAAATTAACCTGTCGAGGGCTGTTTCGAGTTGGTTATAATCGGGTCCCCTGCTCTGGCTGTGAAACATGGAATACACGGCTGGTACAAGATCCTGCCAGGTAACAAAGCGCGTTCGCCCCCAAGATCTACAGTTAACAGCTGGGCTCACCTATGTCTTCCAAATCGATCATCAGTGACAAGCCTCGAATTCAACCTTTTCTCCAGCGCGATAACGGTTTGGATTTTGAGAAGGCGGATCTTTCCTATTACTTACCTTCGACGCGTCCGCAGCGGCTGGAGTCACTCAGGCAGAGCTGGAGTTATCTGGCGTATTATCATGAGACTCCCGGTCCGTTCGCGCGGTTTACTTCAGGACATTTTCCCGCAGGAACGACCACTCAGAAACACAATCATGCCGTGATGGCCATGCATGGGAGTCTGCAGGGACCGCTCACATTGAAGACACCCACGGGAGATTATCAACTTGATGCGGGCGACTTCTGTATGATTGGTCCGGGCGTGGATCATCACTGGTCGAATGAAGGCCCGCATACCGCTTCGACTGTCGCGTTTCTGATCGATCTGGAGCGGCTGGGAGACTGGCCGGAAAATTCAGGAATTGCAGAAGCGTGCAGAGAATTAGAGACGCTGGTGACCGGCGTGCATCGGATCAGCTCGGCCGGTAATCCGGATTTGCAGCATGCGTTCTGGCGCATGGCGGATCAGCTCATCGCCGAACATGCGCATCGCAAGATTGAACTGACCAGCCGCCTGCTCGTTTTTCTTTCGCTGGTGCTGGAACATCTGGCGCCGGCTGTGGAGCTGGATTCCGAAGACGATGTCGCATTACAGATTCGACGGTTACTGTTGAACCGCGTCAACGATCGTCTGACGATTCCGGAAGTGGCCCGCGAACTGCATGTCAGCCCTACACTGGCAAAAACGGTGTTCCGGAAGACCTATGGCTGCGGGATCATGGCGTACTTCAACGAATTGAAAATCTGGCAGTCCAAGCGGATGCTGGGCAACCCGACGATGACGATCGACCAGATCAGTCGCACACTCGGATTTTCTTCTCCCGCCTATTTCACGCGGACATTTCGTAAGCTGACGGGCGAAACACCGAGCGACTTTCGCAGCAAGCGGGTTCAGGCGGACGTGCGCTGAATCCCGTGACTGCAGTTTTGCTTATTTTTCTGTCAGATCAGGCGGAGCGAGCTGGCTGGTGAACTCGTGATACGCGTCGACCAGCTTTCCCCGGGCTTCGTACAAGAGGCCGTTATGCGTGCCCAGTTCGATTTTCACGAAGCGTTTGGGAATGCCTGACGCGGACTTTTCGGGAGCCGACGCGAATAACTTTTCACCCAGTTCACAGGGGACGATACGATCTGCCGTCCCGTGAATCATCAGGATGGGACAGGTGATGTTGCCGATGAGCCGCTGATTGGGGTACCGGTCCCATAATAACAGGCTGACGGGGATCCAGGGAAAATGGCTGGAGGCAGCGTCGACCATGGAGCTGAAGGTGGAGCGAAGGATCAGTCCCGCGGGCGGGGTTTTCTGTTCGCAGAGTTCGCTGGCCAGCAGAGTGGCGACGCCCCCACCCAGTGATTCACCAAACAGGATGATGCGTGAAGGGTTGATTTTGCGATCGCGGACGGCGTACTTCCAGATCGCGCGGGCGTCTTTGAGCAAGCCGGTCTGGCTGGGGCTGCCCGGGTTTTCGGCGTAGCCCCGGTAGTCGAAAGCGAAGACATGCAGATTCAGACTGGCCAGCAGGCGACAGTCTTCCACGCGATGCAGTCGGTTTCCGCCATTGCCGTGTAGCAGGATCACGACGGGACGTCCTTTATCCAACTCGGCGTCACAGCCTGCTTGATCATTACAGGCGACTTGCCCTGCCAGAAAATGCCAGCCTTTCAGATCGAGACCGTCTTCTGTCGTAGTGGAAATCTCATGTATCACACCGAAGGGACTATTGGCCTGATCAACGGATAAAGAGGAGACGCGCGTGGGTTGATAGATGAGCCAGCGTTGGATCAGCATCAACAGAATCAGCAGGAATACATAAAATGCGGACACCCGCCAGAGATAATAAACGAGCATTTGTTTCCCCGTTTGTGGTTTTTCAAACATCTTACGCGGTAAGGGGACCAGCCAGGGCAGGCACCGTTTCCAGGCTGATTGTGATTTCGTATTCATGAGTCATTACTTGGAAGTGAAGAAAGGAAATGATTTTGTATTTTATTCTAGAGCGTATCACATTTAACCATAGTGTCTCACAATCTAGTATACTCTGTCCAAATGGCCCTGGAGACGCTACAGTAAAACTGGACACAGTCTAGCTGTTCTGAAGGTAAAAACCAGTGGGATCTGTCGCCCGGTTTGATATGATGTCAGCCGCTGATTGTGTTTCTTTAGAATGGTTCGTGTTCTCCCAGAGGTCTCTCATGTCGCCACGGTTGCTCATTGTCTGTTTTCTGCTCTGTACTTTGCTGATCCCGCTGCGCAGTTCTTTCGCGGCGGAAGAAAAAAAATCGTTTCCTGATCCGGTGGAAAAGCAGATTGAAGGCTGGACGGTGGATGTGGACCCGCAGTTGTTTTCGAAAGAACATGCCGAAGAGGGGAGGAAAACGCTGGATGCACTCGCCAATCATCTGCAGCGGGTGAAATACATCGTGCCGCCGGAACGGGTGGCGGCGCTGCAGAAGTTTCGGATCTGGGTCGATCTACAGCATGCAGAGCTGGATAAAATGCAGTACCATCCCAGTCGTGCCTGGCTGGAGGCGCACGGCTATGATCCGCGACTGGCGCAGCATGTGCATATTCCCGTCGCCCGGCAGTTGCTCAATCGCAACATGTGGGCGCAGCATCCGTATGTGGTTCTGCATGAGCTGGCGCACGCCTATCACGACCAGGTCTTGAGCTTCGACCAGGCGGAGATCATTGCGACCTTTGAAGTGGCGAAGCAGGCAGGCATCTACGAGAGTGTGCTCTGTCATACGGGAATCAAAGTCAGGCATTACGGCTTGAACAACCACAAAGAATATTTCGCGGAATCGACCGAAGCGTATTTTGGCGTCAACGATTTCTACCCCTTCGTCCGCGCCGAACTGAAACATCACGATCCCGCGATGTTTGCACTGCTGGCGAAAATCTGGGGACCGGTGCCTTAAGGGTGTGCCCATTGAAGTTTCATGTTGACCGCAAGAAACGAAAAGCAGAATGATGAGAATAAATTCTGAGAAGCTTCAGGAATTCCTGACTTCACAATCAGTTGAGATCGTAAAACGGTTTGATACAAAGACTGCAGGTCAGTTACGTAGTGAGTGGAAGAACACGTTTGCCTTTGGATTTCGGGTTCCGACTGGAGGGCTATTCTGGCATGTTTTTACCTATGAGCATGCGGTATATATCACTGGAAAACAGGCGTTACGACGATTTAATGAAGAGTCGCCAGTTGCGTTTGTCGTCTTTCCCAGTCCGAGTGCTGATTCCACCTGCTACTATTGCAAAGCAGAAAAAATGCCTGATTTCAGCGAATATCGGGATGACCTGTTTGTGTGCAATCGTGACCTCGACTGGACGATGGCGTGCACTCATGAAGAAGGTCTCGGCCCATTTTATTCGCGAAAGGAATGGCAAACCTGGTATACGGGATCTTAAAATATCCTGTGTGAATGAATGCGGAGAAACATTGAGCTTTCAGCGAACTGATCGAGGGAGAAAATCATCGATTCCCTACATGATAACCTGTTGCAGCGTGTCGCAGTGGACTGTGATCAATCGGTATCCGTGCATGAATTGATTTCTACCTGGCTGCCTCAGCCGTTTGCACTTTCACCCTGGGCTACCTGGACACTGTTTTCCTTAATCCGGCATCGGCAGAGACAGGCGTTTGTAGCAGAGATTGTCCGGGATCGCCTGGGAGTCAAACTCGAAGACCTCGCGCAAAGAGGGTACGCCGCACATCCACCTGATAAAGGTCGTGGAGTAGTGCCGGGCCTGGCAGATTGGGAATACAACCTGCATGGACGTGGGTGCTGTGTAACGCATCGGTTGAGTGGCATCGAGATTGATGTCGATTTTTTCGATAATACTTCCGACTGGTTTGAGCCGTGGTTCTATCAGTGTTATTTAAGCACACTGAAAACTCCCGAAATCTGGGAGAAACGGCTGATGGAACTGCACCCTCAATTCAGTGATCAGGGACCGCCCTTTGAGACCATCAAACTGGCATTCACAGAACTGCAGGAAGCGGCGTTTCTGGAAGCTCATTCAGAAAGGACGTCTATCGTCAAGTTGGCCTTTGATGAGCGGGCACTGTCGAGCCAGATGACGTGGTTTGAAACGGCAGCCGAAGACAGTCACCTTTTAATGCGTCTGGCAGCCGTGATTGGTGACTGGCCCCTGGTTGGTGATCTGCAGACTGCGGAAAATGTTGAGGGCAACGTTACTGAAGCGGCGAAGCAGGTGATTGCATTGCGGGAGCAGAAACTGATCCGCCTGTTTGCGGAAGAAAATCAGCAGAAAGTGGCGCTCAAAGGATTACAGGAGATCGATAGTGTGTTTCTGGATGAATACATAACGACCATCTTGAAGCAAGGGATTCCTGAAGTGGAAACCGCACTGGAAATGCTTTTGAAACGGAATGACAAAACCTGGTGCCCCCTCATCCATGAGTTTTATCAACAGTTTAATCCAGCAGGATCTGTGGATGAATTTCCGAGGCCTGAAATCTGGGGGCAATGCCTGGAGTTTCTGTTTCGACATCAATATTCATTTCCCGAAGCGGCAGAGGTGTTTTCGAACGTTCATCAATACTGCCTGGGGGAAGCAGTTGTCCTGGCTCTGGAGTATCGGCCTTCGCAGGCATTGAAGTTATTTCGTGCTGCATTACGTTCAGAAATTCCCAATAATCGGATGATCGCAGCAGCCGTGCTGGCTTTGATAGATCAGCCCTGGAGTCGTCAGGAGTTGCTGGATGCTTTCAGGGAGTCTGATGAGTCCGATCAAACAGCCGAGTGCCGCGCCGCTCTGCTTGAAACGCAATGCAGCCAGGTACATCAGATTGTTTTGGAGTGGCAGGCCCGACATCCTTTTCAGAGGCAATCGAACGAATGGATGACCGTTGAAGAAGTAAATATTCAAAGTCTCCCGGTATATCTCCAGTGGGAAATGGATGGATTACGCGAGCGAATCTTGCCGCTACGGAATGTCATCCTGCCTGAGTTCGAAAATGAGTGAGCCCGGAATGCAGCGAAGGTGTCCATGGAGCAATGGACGTATGTGAAACGACTGTGGTTACTGGAATCTTTAATGAAACTGTCTACGGCTGCCTGGGACATTGTGAATCAGCTCGCTGCGAGTGAGCGCAGGCAGTCGTGGTTTCGCCAGATTCTGGGGAGCAGGGATGTCTCTGGATTACTGCGGAAGCTGGGGGAATTGAACGAACCGGCGGTACTGCCGTATGTGGCTCATTTTCTGACTAGTGCTAATAGCGGAACGAGAGCAGCGGCGCGGGAGACGGTTGCTGCACTGCTGGAGCAGATTTCCGCCAGGGATCTGCTGGCGTTGGAAGAACAGTCTTTATGGGAACAAGCCGGTTATCGCGGGCAAGACTGGACGCGGATTCAGCCGGCTGACGTGGCGGCGATCGCCGGGAGTTCGGATCTACGGGGGAGGGCTGCGGTTTTAAGTCTCCTTTCGTTTCATAAAAATGGTTACGTGCGGCAGGAAGCAGTACGACTGTTGACAGGCATCGACACCAGCAGCGTAAACACGGCTTTGATTCTTAGAGACTATCCCTTTCTAAAAGATGCTCCAGAGTCCATGCGGAATCGCTTTATTCGGGATATGGCAGATTTAGAAGTCTGCAGTGTACTGCCTGCTCTAATCATCAGACAGAATGACTGGGTCAAACCAATTGCCGAAGCAGCACAGAGGGAAGTCAGGCGGCGCATCAATGATGGGATCTTTACAATCAGTTTTTCGTTTCGGGAAGTAGAACTGATTCTGCTGATGGAGACCTGGCACAGGTATGATCACAGTGATGTGATATGCGACATGGTCAATCTCCTGCTGACAGAAGAGCAGGGTATGAAATTATCGCACCTGGTGGGTGCTGTGACATTAGACCCCAAACTGTGCCGAACCTTCGTGCGCTGCGCATTAACCTGTCTCGAAATACCCAGCGAGCGACTTTTGTTATATGGTTTGATTTCGAAAGATCCTGTCATTCGCTATCAATGCTGTCGCGGTCTGAGATCGTTGCCGGTTGAAGCAAGTCAGGAGCTGCCCTTTCAGGACCGTATGCTGTTCTTAGAGCGGCTGGCCAGTGATCCGTTTCTGCCGGTGCGCAGTGAAGCGTTTCGGCAGCTGGCGGCATTAGATCCTGCGAATGCCGTCTCCCGATGGGAGGCGGCTCTACTGGATCGGAGTCGCAGTATTCAGGAAATGGCCTGTTATTATCTGAACCGGATTGATCCCGGTCATGCAGTGCGATTTTGTCGTGATGCCGTTGTACAAAATCCGGAGTCGCTTCCGGCCATTGAAGGGCTGGCGGCGGTGGGAGAAGAAACCGATCTGGAATTTCTGCGCACTCTGTGCGTGCATCCGTTTCCCAGTCGACGTTGTGCGGGCATTCGCGCGGTGGTTCGTCTGCTGCAACGTGATGCGATTTCGGAAGTGATGCCTTTTTTACGCGACAGCAGCCCGCGGGTGGTCCGCACTGCGGGCAGGTCATTGCGTCCCTGGATCACACAGATTGCCAGTGAAGATCTACTGGCAGTGGTATTGAAAGCGGATACGCTTTATGCACGCAGCTATGCCTGTGAGCTGCTTGCGGCTCAGGGAAAATGGTCGAGTTTTCCCTGGTTGCTGGAAGCGGTCGTGCATTCCGAGTCGGAAACAGCAGCGGTAGCGGCGGCGATGATTCAGAGCTGGTGCAGCGCCGGGCAAAGCTACCGTGTCTTCACACGTCCCTCGGCGGAAGAAAGGGAGAAGATCGGCGAGATGCTGGCCCGATTTCAGTCTCAGATTCCTGAGCAACTGGTTCAGCAGATCGAACGCGAACTGTCACTGTATTCTTGAGAATCGCAGTGATTGCTCTTTGATGTCTGGTACTTCGAATTACAATAAAAAAGTGTGCTCTTTTTCTCAGTGAGTCCGTATTAAACAAGGTGGTTGCCATGCGTTGCATTTTCTGTTCGAGTCTGATGTTGCTGGTTGCGGTGTCAATGCTGCCGGGCTGCTCCTTTAATGTCAGCGTGAATGCTGAGAGTGAAACGGACATGGGCTCGCATCATGTCATGGTCAAGCCGGGGAGTGCGATGACGTCGAGTTCCTCCGCCACGTTTGGGGATGATGCCACCTATACTTTCAGCTGTGGCAAAGTCACAGTCAAAATCGAGAACGAAGCATTGATGGTGAATGAGCTGAATTACGGCATGCTGGAAGTGGGGCAGACAGTGGAAGTCGATCACGGTAAAGTCTTTGTGGCGGGACAGGAGCGGACGGGCAAACCAGTTGAAGAACCAGATCAGGGTGAACCGGTAAAACAGGATGTGAAATAACAGTCGGCACCCGCGTGGATGAAAACGAAAGGAATCGGAATTGCTGGTGCTCTCGCGAAAAACGGGCGAAAGCCTGCTGATCGATGACTTTCAGGTCAGAGTCGGCTGGATTCGCTTCAATAAGGTGCAACTGGTGGTCAGTGGGGTGGGAGATATGCTGCCGGTGGAACAGATTCTTTACATGAACGAGACCGTTAAGGTTACCACCGAGATCGAAATCGTAGTGATTCAGATTCGAGATGAGAAAGTTCGTCTGGGAATCACCGCACCGCCGGGAACAGACTTCGCGCGGCTTTGACAGGTTTAGCCCATCGGACAAGTTCATAGCGATTGATTTTTTTGAACTACGAAACCACGAAAAAACACGAAAGTATCTGATAGCTGAGAAGTCAGAGCCTGGGGTGGCCCCGGATGTAATCCGGGGTTGTCGGAGACAACAGGAGGTTGTGAGTAAAACCAGCTTTGTCTGAGTTGAATCTAGATTTCTAATTGTTATTCGGGGATTGTATTTGATCTGGTAGTAATACTTTATCAGATTCGGTTGAGTGAGTTGCGACCTCCTGCTCGCTGCGCTCGTACCGGATTGCATCCGGTATCACCCTTTGCTTTCGTGTGGTTTCATATTATTTGTGGTCGTAGAAGATTTGCGTGAACCGCGGTTCATGCTGTGGAGTTGAATTTGTTCTTGCTGAGGGTCACATTTTCAGATTGATAGTTGATCCTGCAGCGCAGTGATCACCGGTCGTTGATTTTCAGCTGGTTCTATGGGTGTCTTTCAGTAATATTCGTCGGGTGACTGTTCGCGTTCTCTGATGACGCGCTGGCGGGTTGCTTCGAGTTCTGCGTTGGACATCTTGCGGAGGGCTTCCGGGGTGAGTTTGCGGAGCCAGGCTTTTTTGCGAGGAGTCGCTTTGGTGTCGAGGCCCAGCAGACGGTCGATACGTTCGCGGGCGCGGAGCCGATCCCGTTCGGTAGATTTGGGGCTGTCAATCACGGAGCGATAAAAGTAGAGCGAATCGGCGCGGTGCTGTTCCAGGCCCTGCTCGACTTCTTTCAGCATCTCGCGGCGGGCACGGGTAATGTAGCGTTCCACGGAACGGCGGCTGAGGTTGAATTCCTCGGCGATGGCGGTTTTGATTTCCGAGAGATAGGAGCCACGACCAATCATTTTTTTTATCAGTCGTACAATCTGTTCTGATCTCTGGCGAGAGGTACGGACACGCGGTCCAGGAGGAGAGTCGGTCATGTTTCAAAATACTTTCTGTGACTATGGGATTCTGATGGCGTGGATGATGGTTTGCATCCCGATGGCGTCTGATCTTCGCGAAGGGCACGACGCTGTCAACAGGTTTCAAAAGCAAACAGGGTGGCGAACTGTGTTGATGGGGACCCGATATGAGGCGGTACTGAAGCGGTGCCGGGACGAAGTACTGCGAAGTGTGGCGACCCGCAGGCATACATGGCGAACTGGTGCTGTTTCAGGCAGTGAAGATCTGGAAAAAACAGGTTGTATTGTAGTGAAGATCGAGAACAACTGGCGCGTGTTTCAGTGCTCTGTAAACTGGGCACGCGCGCGACCCAAAACAGCGCTTATCGCCGGCGGCGCGCAGTGGTCAAGTTCAATGTTTGCAGGAACCGAGTATGAGCAGTGCTCGTCTGAGAGCTGGTTTTCGGACGGTTTACCCATTAGACTCAATCCAAATCACCCGAGCGACGTTGCAGTAAACGTGGATACAGGCTGCTCAAATCAAGCGGTTTGTAAATTGCACTTGCTGCCTGACTACCCCATAATGAAGACGAGGCTGATCAGTTCAGCTGCTTACCCGATTACGACCCCACCTGCTTCCACCCACTTACCTACAGGACTTCTCTGATGATGTTACGACGACTTCCTCTATTTGTTTTAATGACTGTGATCTCGATCCTGTCTGTTCCCGCAGCCGTGAATGCGGAGCATGAGGGGAAAGTACAGATCCTGTTACTCGGCGACAGTACGACGGAGGGAAGTATTCCTCGAAAACTGAAGCCCAAAGGTCCGCATCTGGAACAGATACTGGAACAACTGCTGGCTGCGGAAGGGGATCTGCCAGCCTGTGATGTGATCAATTCGAGTTTGAGCGGCGAATATATCAAGCGTCTGTTTGATTCAAAACGCTACGATCGCGCTGCTGCCAAGCTGCCGGGCCTGGATTATATCTTCATCCGTTATGGATTGAATGACCGGGCCCGCCGTGAGAACTTTCCGGAGAATTTTCCCAAGGACTTTCATCAGTTGCTGGCGCGTCTGCGAAAAGATCATCCTGATGCCGTGCTGATTCCGATGACGGTGATTCCCTTTGCAAACGAAGCAGACAGTAAAACAATTAACGATCTGGTATTTGACGTTGCGAAGAAAGAAAACCTGGAAGTCTTCGACATCTATCCCCGTTATGCAGAAGAGCTGAAGAAGGGGCAGAACATGCTCACCTATCGGCGTTATCCGCTGGCGAAGGTTCCGGAAAAATATCATGCACTGGTGAAGCCGTTTGTGCGCAATGGCAGTGTGGTGGTGATGGCGAACGAGTTGGATCCGATTCTCGGCGACTTGCCCGGCTGGTACTCGGACCGTCATCCCAACCTGGCGGGTTACAATGTGATCGCCGATGAGACGGCAGAGTATATGGCAAAACTGCTGCGGGCGAAACAGGCGAAAACAGAAAAGAAGCAGTAACGAATCGCAGCGACTTTGTTTTTTTAACTGACTGGAGAGTGTGTTCCCATGCGATGTGTTTCATTGATGCTGTCGTCCGTTTTGAGTCTGACCTTGTTGCTGTGTGTGCTGCCGGCAGATGGTTTTGGCGCTATCTCCGCAGGTGCCGCTGCCATTGATGTCACGCCTGAGAAATTGCCGGCGCTGCAGAATGGCCAATTTCTGGAAATCAATCAGAGCAAAGTGCTGGATCGGTTGTATGCTCGCTGTTTTGTCCTGCAGTCGGGAGAGACGACGGTAGCAATCGTCGTCGTAGATTCCTGCATGATTCCGCGCGACATCTGTGACCGGGCGAAGATTCTCGCACGTAGTAAAACAGGCATACCCGTTGAGCGGATTTTGATTTCGTCGACCCACACGCATACTGCGCCGAGCGTGATGAATCTCTGCCTGGGCACGAACAGTGATCCGACCTACGAACGCTTTCTACCTCCCAGACTGGCGGAAGGAATTGCGAAAGCGTATGCAAATCTGGAACCGGCGCGGGTGGGTTATACGTCCGTCGGTGCGCCCGAACATACGCACTGCCGACGCTGGTTGAGGCAGCCTGACAAGCTGGGTGAAGATCCTTTCGGGGACAAAACGGTGCGTGCGATGATGCACCCCGGTCATCAGAATCCCGATTATGTCTGTCCCGCGGGACCTGTGGATACGGGGTTGTCGCTGCTCAGTATTCAGTCAGCCGATGGCAAACGACCGTTGGGTCTGCTGGCGAATTATTCGATGCATTACTTCGGGGCGCGGGGCGGATTCTCATCCGATTACTACGGTAAATTCTCCCGACTGCTGGAAGAGAAGATCGGGAAAACCGGTGATCCTGAAAAACCATTCGTGGCGGCGATGTCACAGGGAACTTCGGGTGATCTGCAGTGGATGGATTATTCGAAGCCCCGTCGCAGTGATTATAACATCGACCAGTATTCCGCTGAGCTGGCGGAGATTGCTCTGAACGCGTACCAGAACATCAACTATGACAGCGGCACTCCACAGCTGGAAATGGCGCAGACAACGCTCGTGTTGAATCGACGTCTGCCGTTTACTGAGCGACTGGCCTGGGCGGAAGCGATCAATGCGAAACGGGGAGACAGGCGTCCCAAGAGCCGACCGGAAGTCTACGCCGAGCAGGCGCTGTGGATTCAAGCGCATCCGGTGGAAGAACTGATTCTGCAGGTGATCTGTATCGGCGATCTGGCAATCACGGCGATTCCCAATGAAGTTTACGGGATCACCGGATTGAAACTCAAAGCGCAGAGTCCGTTCCGTCATACCTTCAACATGAGTCTGGCGAACGGCGCCGCCGGTTACATTCCTCCGCCGGAACAACATTATCTGGGAGGTTACACGACCTGGCCGGCGCGGACTGCGGGTCTGGAGATTTATGCAGAACCCCAGATTGTGGGAACGCTCCTGGGCATGCTGGAGCAGATATCAGGACAGGAGCGCAAAACTTTGACGACTGACTTTTACACTGCGCAGCAGCGGATCGCATTTCAGCTGGCGGAGGCGGAGGATAATAATCGGGTGAACCGGGGACGGAAGATTGTAAAGTCAAAGGATTGATTTTGTGGGGTAAGGAGAAACAAGTTGGGTGGCCCTGGATGTAATCCGGGGTTGTCGGAGACAACAGGAGGTTGTGAGTGGAACGATCTTCGTTCAGGTTGAATCTGGATATTTTATTGATAGTCTGTGGTTGGTTTCGATCAGGTGGGAAACTGGATCAGTTTTGAATGAGTGAGCTCGAACGTGCATCCGGTACCATCCACTGGTTCAGTCTTCTGTTTGTTTATCCTTTGCGGAGCTCGCTATAGGCGCTTTGCATGGCGTGTTTCAGCATGAGTCCGTCGTTGGCGTAGACGACCAGGCGGGCGCCCTGCCGGATGGTGCGGACGGCCTGTTTCGTTGTGCCAAACCAGCAGCCGGCGGCGACATGCTGCTGATTGGCGATGTCGATGACTTTCTGGATGGCGGCGATCAACTCCGGGTTGTCGTATTCACCGGGGATTCCCATGTTGGCGGTCAGATCGCCGGGGCCGACGAAGACCGCATGCACGCCGGGAATCGAACAGATTATTTCCAGGTTCTCGATGCCGGGCACTGATTCGATCATGGGGATGAAGAGGGTGTTCTCGTTACGCTTCTCGATGTAGTCGGCGGTTTTCTGATTGACGAATTTCCCGGTCTTGAGGACTTCATCCAGCACGATGCCTTTCAGCGGTCGATACACGGCGGCGGCTGCGAGCTGCTGGGCCTGTTCGTATTCTTCGACATAGGGAACGACCACGCCATCAAAGGTATCACAGACGCGGGCGACATCGGCAGCATCGCGACTGTGCGTGCGGGCCAGGCAGGCGATGCCTTTGGAATTCAATGCATATCGCAGCGGAAGGAACTCCGCGAGATCGAGCGTGGTATGTTCGGGGGTGACGATCACAAAGTCGAGCGAGTTTTCGGGAATCGACTCCACCATCGCGGGCACGACGGCATACTGAAACAGCGAACCATAGACGGTTTCGCCTTTGATCAGTTTGTCTTTCAGCTTCTTCACCAGCATAGCAGCCTCACTTCATTCAGATGGAACAGGTGTGATTTCATCAAAGACGTTGATTCCATGATGCCGGGTGGAGAGGTAGATGTAAAGAAAAAGGGGTAGAATGATGAAAGAGATTATCTTCAGAACGAAAACAGCCAACGTCCGTTTATTCCTGTAGCACCGGCAGTGGCTGTAGATCGGGTTCTACAAAAGTCTGTTTGGCTTCCATGGAGATGATACGGTTTTTGCTGTAATATTTGAGCAGAACCGGCTTATTGAGCGAAACAGCACAGGCGTCGGAGAATGCTTCGGAGTTTTGAAATGGGCCCGACTGCTGCAGGGTGGCGGTGACCAGGTGCATGAAGGCGACGGTGATGGTTTCGTGGTAGCCGCGTTCGAGTTCTTCCGGGGTATTGGTGGCTTTGTTGTAGGCTTTGATGCCGGCCCGCATTTTGTCAGTCGCTGTTGGCAGATCAAATTGTGAAGCGTAGAGATAAGCAACGCGGAGATGCGCGCGATGCGTCCACTCGTCGAACGGGAGTGTGCAGTTTTCGAATGCGTTTAAAAATTGCCGGTCGTCCATGGTCAGAATACTTCCTGTTAAATCGAGACGGCTTGTTCCCTCATTCGTTATGATGGCGTCTCTTCTCTTCTGTTGTACCATTGTGTGGAACGCGTTTGCAATTTGATATCTCTGTCTGGTTAAGTTCAGATGAATGAGAAAGTTTTCCTGTTGACGGGCAGGCAGGAAACGGTAGTGAAAACAGCACAGCTGTGAATCGAAACAGGGGATCGGTTTCGGATCACAGTTCATGCATTTGACACCGCCGTGCGACTGGTTACAGTAACAGAAAGCAGACACTCGTTCGCGGGATGTCTAGTGATTCAGCAATGCGGAAAATGAACCGTCCCTTTAATTTTCTCCCATCAGAGTTTGTCATGACTGATACCAATCAACCGGAAACCGAAATGAATTCTCCCGTCGAACCTGCTGCCAGTGAAGTAACAACTGCAGGCAGCGAATTGAAGCCGTTGCGTATCTGGCCGCCGATTCTGTTGCTGATGGGGATGGTGGTAACGCGGATGGCACCTCAATGGATGGACTCGGATTCGGTGTTGCCGATCATGCTCGCCGTGTTCGGGCCACTAGTCTGTGGCGGGTTGATCCTGGTCTGGTGGGTGCTGGCCAGTCGGGCGACGTGGAAAGAGAAACTGAGTGGGCTGGTCATTACTTTGCTGGCGGGAGGCGCAACGCTGGCATTGATTGACCCCACAATGAAGGGTCCGGGCGTGATGCTGATTACCGGGCCGATGGGAATGGGGCTGTTCGGGGTTGCTGCGCTATTGGTATCTCGTGTGCGTTCTGCGAAGCGGACCCTCTTTATCGTCGCCTGTTCGGTGCTCGGCTTTTGCTTTTCGCTGTTGCTCCGGGCGGAAGGGATGTGGGGCGATTATAATATGGCGCTGGCCTGGCGGTGGACGCCGACCGTGGAAGAGCGGATGCTGTCGCAAGAGGATGCAGCGGCTCCTGCAGATCAGAGTGCGCTGACGGCGGCAGAGTTGGAAACAGCGCTGGCGGAACCTGAATGGCCTGGGTTTCGAGGTGCGTTACGCGACAGTGTGCTGACCGGGGTGTCTCTGGATGCGGACTGGAATGCGGATGTGGGAACGCCGTTGTGGAAGAAAGCGATCGGGCCCGGCTGGTCTTCGTTTGTGGTGGCGGGCCAGATGCTGTTCACCCAGGAGCAGCGGGGCGAGGAGGAACTGATTGTCTGCTACGATGCCGAGACAGGCGCGGAACTCTGGACCCAGGAAGTGAAGACTCGTTTTTATGATGCGCTGGGTGGACCCGGACCGCGGGCGACTCCGACACTGGCAGACGGAGGTTTGTATGTGATGGGTGCCAGCGGACATGTGCTGCGACTCGTCCCCGCGACTGGTGAGATTCTCTGGCAGCAGGATGTTCGCAAGGTGGCTGACCGGGAACCGCCGATCTGGGGTTTCAGTTCTTCGCCGCTGGTGGTGGACGGTACAATCATTGTGCATGCGGGCGGAAAGGGAGACAAAGGACTGCTGGCCTTTGATACGGAAACAGGAAATTTGAAATGGTCGGCTGCTGCCGGCGATCACTCTTACAGCTCCCCTGCTCTGTTGACGATCGTCGATCAACCCGTAGTTGCGATGCTGACGAACAAGGAGCTGAACCTGCTGAACCCCGCGGATGGCGCGGTGTTGTTGAGTTTTGATTGTGCCGTGGATGGACAGCGTGTGCTCCAGCCTCAACTGGCGGGCGAGGATGAAATTCTGATCGCGACCGGTATGGGTAAAGGGATGCAGAAAATTCATGTCACGAACAAAGACGGGAAATGGACGGCGGAGGAGGTCTGGACTGTCACAGGTTTGAAGCCGGACTTTAATGACTATGTGATCTACGAAGGACATGCCTACGGCTTTGACGGTGCGATCTTTACCTGCTTCGACCTCAAAGACGGGAAGCGCAAATGGAAGCGGGGCCGTTACGGGAAAGGGCAGGTGCTGCTGGTGAAAGACTCTGGTCATCTGCTGGTGATCGGCGAAGAGGGAGCCGTCGTTTTGCTCAAAGCAGATCCGTCAGGTCATGAGGAACTGGCGCGCTTCCAGGCGTTGGAAGGAAAAACCTGGAACCATCCGGTGCTGATCGGTGATCGATTATTCGTGCGAAATTCCGCCGAGGCGGCCGCATATAAGCTGCCGGTGGTGAAGTAAATCCAATGGTGCAGATGGCGGTCAGACAACAGGAAACGAAACCAGTAACGAGTCTCGTTTTAAAACGCTGCAGTTACGAGCATGTCTCAGGTGACACAATCATCTAAAAATAGTTTGATCCTTTCGGGCAGGGGATGCGTTTCTGATAGAATAAAGCCTGAAGTAAGAATTCAGAATTCATGAGTCAAACTTACGGTGCTGGGCTATCATCATTTTGAGGAAACGATCCGATTATTAAATTTCCTGTGCATTCAATTGTTGCTATGTTGGGTTTGCTGGTCCTGCTGAGTTCAGGCTGTCAGCAGGCAAGTGATCCCGGTCCTTTTGATACGGCGTTTGCACTGCAACAGGCAGGTCAAGCAGATCAAGCCAGTTCTTTGCTGGCGGCGGAAGACATCGAAAAATGTCTTCGCGAATCCTCTCTTGTGACGCTTAAAATGAGTGAGACACAATTCGCGGCGCTGTCCCGTTCAGGACGCACTCAGGGACAGGAAGAAATGTTACTGGTCGTACCATTCGTCAAACGGGCCGCCTATCAGCAGATAGAAACAATGCAGGCTGCTGAAGAGGCCGGGCGCTCAGCCGAATCGAAACAGATTCGGGAGCAAATACAACGACTGACCAATACTCTGCAGGACAAGAACAAATTGCTGGTCTATCAGCAGTTGGGCAGCGGCATTCAAAAGAAGCTGGATCAGGTTACTGCAACGAAAACGGCAGACGAGACGGATTCAAAAATGACGGATTAGTGTCGCTGATGCCAGACCAGGGAGCATGGCAGGACGAAAATGATTGCGGCTGCAGTTCAGGCTTAAATCTCGTGTGAGTCTCATCAATCAGGTTCGCGCGGGTCTCTGATCATCCGACCTTCCCCCCGAATCAGAGGTTGTAATCGATAAGTCGAATGCCTGCCTTCAGACTCTGGAAATCATTACAACTCAGCCAAAGCTGCGGCTTTCTGTCAACGAGTATGTCAAAATGGCCACAATGGGAAACTTATTGAGAATATTATTGATCTGGTATATAACCCAGTTTAACATAGCGGCTGAACAGTGAGTTACCGTTGATTGAGACAGGATGTTTACGACCCGACGGGCTGTATCCCTAACGATCCTGCATCTAATGAGGTGGTACCATGTATCTGCTGGCAACAGTCTCTTCTCTATGTCTGATCATTTTTGCGGTTTTTTATCTGTATTGGGGCTCTCATGCAGCCCGCCTGTATCGCGGAATTCTGAATCAGAGCACTGACGAAGATTACACACCTGTCGCGACTGTCATCCTGCCTCTGCGGGGTAATGATCCGTTTCTGGTTCATTGTCTGGATGGCCTGCTGAATCAGGATTATCCGGATTATCGGGTGAAGATCGTCGTCGACCATGTGAGTGATCCGGCGCTGGGATTTGTAAAACAATATCTGCGCAGGCATCCCCATCCCCAGTGTGAGGTCAGTATTCGTCGGCAGGAGTCGGTCAGTTGTGGTCTGAAAAATGCGTCTCTGGTTCAGGCCATACAAACTGTTTCCGCCGATGTGGAAGTGGTGGCCTGGCTTGATGCGGACGTGCTTCCCCATCGTCGCTGGCTGCGGGATCTGGTGTCGCCTTTGCGAGAAGCGGAAGTCGGGATCGCTTCTGGGATACGCTGGTATGCACCACAGTCAACGAACGCGGGGACGCTGGTGCGGCATGCCTGGAATGCGGCGGCGGTGTTGCAGATGTTGTCGATGGACATTGCCTGGGGAGGCTCGATTGCATTGAGTCGATCTGTGTTTCAGGATCCACGGCTTTCAGACACGCTATCGAAAATGATGTGGGATGATACGGGACTGAAATCGATTGCCAATCAGTTGAATCAGAAACTGGTATTCGCTCCAGCAGCGACGATGATCAACGCGGAATCCATCGCATTCGATTCCAGTCTGCAGTTTATTACCCGACAGATGGTCAATGCACGATTTTATCATTCCCATTTCTGGTTCATAGCCACACTAGGATTTGTTTCGGCGCTCGCCCAGACAGTACTGGTCGGGCTGGGGCTGCTGTTCCTGCAACAGGGACAGCAGCTGGCAGCCGGACTGGTATCGGGAGTACTGGTCTTTGCCGGCGCTGCGGTGGCGTTTTCCATTTATCGTCTGGGATCACGCATTGAGCAGCTAGTGCGGTCCCGGGGCGGTCAGTTCCGGCGTCATCCTTTAAAGACACTGGGTTATCTGTGGCTGATGCCTTATCTGTTCTGTGGTTGTCTGATTGCTGCGATCCGCACACGCACGATTAACTGGCGCGGTGTAATCTATTATGCGCCTGCCCCGTTCGAGGTCTATATCAATCACTACGAGCCGTTCCAGAAAGCGGCGCCGGTGAGTGTCAGAGCCGAACTGGAAAACGTTTCGATTTGATGCCGGTCTGGTTGCCTGGATCACGGGTTGATCATCAGCGGGAAGTCAGTAAGATGGATTGAGGCTGGTTTTTACGTTTCGTGAATCAATCGCCGCCCGTCACTGTTGAAATATTGTTTTCAACGTTCATTCATCTTCCCGGCAGCATTTCAAAAAGTTCAGATATGTTTTCCGAATCAACCTGGAGCCGTAAAAGTATTGGCGATGTGGATGTGGTGTACCATGACGGGTTGTATCACCTGTTCCATCTGGTGCTTCCCAACCATGACTTCATCGCGCATGCAATCAGTGACAATGCGTTGAACTGGCGGCGGGTTGATAATGCGCTGTTCATTGGCGATCCCGGCGGCTGGGACGATCTGATGTTGTGGACCATGCATGTGACTCCTGACCCGCATGAGTCGGGTCGCTGGCGCATGTTCTATACTGGTATCTCGCGCCGCGATCAGGGTAAAGTGCAGCGCATCGGGCTGGCATTCAGTGATGATCTGTATCACTGGGAGAAGGCAGATGTGGACTGGGAGGATCGGCGTGGCATGCATGATCCGCAACATATTCTGGAGATCCGCGCGAAGCTCCAGTCCGTCGTCGCTACGAATATCAAAGCCAGGCAGAATCCGGACAGTTGTTTTCCGCTGGAGCCAGCTGAAGAGTATTACGAATCATCTCCTGAAAATGAACGGAACTGGGTGAGCTTTCGTGATCCGTTTTATTTTCATGAAGGGGATCACAGCTGGCTGTTGATGGCGGCTCGCGTCAAAGAAGGTCCGCTGGTACGACGAGGTTGTGTAGGTCTGATGGAAGAGGTTGCTCCCAACCAATTCCAGGCTTTACCGCCGCTGCACGCGCCGATGATTTATGACGATATCGAAGTACCCAATCTGTTTCGGATTGACGGCGACTATTATCTGATCGGTAGCCTGCGGGAAGATGCGAAAATCCGTTACTGGCACACAGAGTGTCTGGAAAAGCCATGGCGGAACTATTATGACAATGTCCTGCTGGCGCAGGGGAATTATGCGGGTCGTATCTGCCGCGATGATCAGGGGCTTCTGCTCTGGAATTTTTATACCAGTTCCGCTCACGACCGCACCACGAATAATCTGCTGCCCCCTCCCAAACGTCTGGAGCGTCTTCCCAACGGACAGTTGCGCACCACAACGTTCGAAGGGATTCACGAACGGGTGATCGATCGACTCGACTCACACCGTCTGCACGTGTTAAAAGGGACTCATGAAGAATCATTTTTTCGTGTCAACGATGGATCACTGAAGGTGGTGAGCGAAGCCGGTTATCAGGGCTTTGTCTTCAATGAAGAAGTGAGCTGTTTTCGTCTGCGGTGTCTTTTTTCAATGCAGGGCGATGGTAAGTGTGGCATTCTGATTCGCATCGACGCGGAATCGTATGACGGGTATTACCTGTCGCTGGATCTGCTGAAAGGGATTGCACAGTTTCGTTCCTGGAGGACGGGCGAAGAAAAGTCAGGCGAAAACATGATGCAGTTTGAGTCACTGCAGGATGGATTCTGGCGGGTGAAAGATCCGGAAGACGTCGAAATCCAAATGGTATCGTTCGGCAGTTATCACGAGTTGAGTGTGAATGGTGGCGTCGTGTTATCTCTGGCGAACGCTACGTTTACCAGTGGGATGCTGGGTTTCTATGTCGAGACCGCGACCCTGCAGATTAACCACCTGGAAGTACAGCGACTCAAGCCGCCCACCCAGACGGACGACCATCTGACTACCGGATGGCGAAAAAACAGCCCGGAGGAAGAAGCTGGAACGTGAGCGAACAGTCAGGCCAGCGACACTCTCTGATCAGCTGAGCAAATTAACGGCCGTGCGGATCGCCAGCAGAACGGAGGTGATCAAACCAATGAACCCAAGGATTTTCATCCAGGCGGGGATGGCGTTCTCACCTTTCATATCAGCGCGGGTGGCCAGCCAGAGCTGAACGGGAAAATGTTTCGATCTGGCTCACGTGTGTTTGCCCGATCAAACTTAGCCCACCGAATTCATTCCAATGGTTCGTTGATGAGTTTGTCTACCCAGTGAACGAGGTCCTGGCCAATAAAGCCCGTCCCCCTGTGGCAAATCTGATGTTTTTGATCGATGACATAAAAGGTAGGCCAAGTTGTTACACTCCACATATCAGCGATGGGACCTTGCGTATTGTCGACAACAGCCCTCCACATGAGCCCGTCTGATTTCATCTTTTCCGCAACCTGCTTCAGGTTTTTCTGTTCGTCACTATTAATCTCAATGATCACCAATTTCTCTTGCGGATATTTTTTGAGCAGTTCTTTTTCAATCCCGTGCATGGCACGACAAGGAGCACACCAATGACCGGAGAATGATAACACGATTACTTTGCCGCGTTCATCAGAAAGATCGAATGAAACGCCGGCAATATCTTTCCCCTTCGTTTCAGGGGCCTGTTTTCCTATAGTCGCAGGACCACGAATCCTTTTGAGCAATTTCCCGGCTAATTCACCGGTTTTGCCGCGAAATGTTGCAATGTCAGGATAATTATCGATCACCTGCTGTAGCATCGTTTCTGCCTGCTTGCAGCGATCCTGTGAACCAGTATGCTCTGCTAATCTGTTTGTGCGTGCGGCAAGTGCATAAAGTGCGGCACCATGTAATCCTTCTGAGATACTGTTTTCTATGATTTCAGTAAGTGCTGGATTAATACGGTCTGATTTGACTTTGACCATATCAGGCATAAACATTTGGAGTTGGAACATATTATGGACTTTGTTGCCATAACGTGGCAGCAAATCTACCATGGCATCAAGATCGGGTCCTGGTTCACCATACGCCATCGCCCAAATAAAGCAACCAGACCACTGGTCATCGGCAGTGTGCTGTTTAGCCAGTTTCAGGAACTTACGAGTGTATGTCTTCCGCAAAGCCAGCTTGCGTTTCTTTAACTCTTCAATGTTATTGGGAGTAGAAGCATTTTCCAGAGCATCGCGCTCTGCTTCCCACTCATTGTAAAGTAGACTGTATGCCGTTGGCTTGAGTACTGGTTTGTCATCCGCCGGGAGCACTGCAGTCAGCATCAAGAAAAAGAACAGGGGCAAACTCGGTTTGAGATTCACAGCAATCCTGCATGAAGTGCATAACATCAGGAGCAGCCTCAGTCTGTTTGAGAACGATGGGAATTCCTATGGAGCGATCGCCGCTAGTGCAATTGTAATCGTCCACTCGCTGGAAAGCCAATAAATTATCAGCTGAGTCGTTCCAGCGACCACCCCTGTCGCGGCACCTGGCTTTTCTACTGCTCCAGCAGGATCGTGATTAAACTCAGCTTACCCATTTATCAGCTGAGCAAATTAACGGCCGTGCGGATCGCCAGCAGAACGGAGGTGATCAATCCAATGAACCCAAGGATTTTCATCCAGGCGGGGATGGCGTTCTCACCTTTCATATCAGCGCGGGTGGCCAGCCAGAGCATGGCGATGGCCAGCATCGGAATGCCCAGTACCGTCAGCGACTGAGCAAAGATGATCAGCCCTACCGGCTTTTGTCCCATGGTTTTTGTATAAATGGCAACAGCCATCCCCACCATGAGAGCGAATACGGTAAAAAGTTTGGGCCATTTCTGATCGATATATCCGCCGAGCCCAAAACCATCAGCCAGAATCGAACCGCCAATCATGGCGTTGACCAGGAACGAACTGAAGGCACCGGCAAAAATTCCCAGTGAGAAAATCACCATGGCCGATTTACCAAATCCGGGTTCAAGGCTAGTGGCGACATCCGAGACGGAGGTCAAAGTTTCAACGTCTGGATTCTGATACAGCACTTTGGCAGCAGTGATCAGTACCATTAACGTAATCAGTCCCAGCATACTAATACCAAGGGTCGAATCGATGAGTCCCTGTTTCAGGTTTGCCCGGGTCCAGCCTTTCTGACGTACCAGATAGGATTGATAAAAAGCTCCTGCGACGGAGAATGTGGTGGCATACATCGCGACGATAGGCGTCATGACTTCTTTCATACCGGCACCGTTGGCAGCCTGTTCGGGCAGGGACGGGATGAATCCTGCGATTGCTTTCAGCCAGTCCGGTTTGACTTGAAACAGATTGATGGCAAAAGCAATGATCATGATGGCGACCAGTAGCTTCATCAGTTTCTCAATCAGTCCATACAGGTGTTTGAAACCATAGAGTGCTAATATGATGAAGCCGTTCATAGCGATGATGATGGCGAGAGAGTAATCCCTGCCTTCTTGCATGAACGGCTCAACAGCAGCCAGGACGCCGAGGTTATTACTGAATTGAAAACAGGCGGCGATTAAGAACAGGATCACGCCTGTCGCTGCAGCAACAGGCCGACCGGCGCGTTCTGCCAGTTCATCGCAGATCGTGCCTTTGAGTTGAATCCCCAGTCGGGCTGAGAGCGCCGTCATGGCGATCATCATAATGACGGCAATGATCAGCACCCAGCTCATCTGGTAGGCGTAGGTGTGGCCGATTTTGGAAGCCGACAAAATACTACCCGGTCCGAGTACTACCGACGCCGTAATGATGGCGGGACCCAGACTGGCGAGAAGACGTTTGAAGAAACTGGTTGGCGGCTGGTCGTTCATGGATGATACACCGTATTTCTAAATATAAGTTAGTAATAGGCTGTATCTTAACCAAATCAAGGGTGGAAATTGAGGGTTCCACGAGGTTTTTTATTCAAAACGATCGTAAATCAATACTTCATCCAGTGATAACTGTCCTCCCCGTTCATTGGCGGGCCGAATTGGTTTTCCAACCACGACGAACATGGAAATCAGGAAATCCTCGGGGAGATTGATCAGCTCGGCAACTTTTTCGAAGTCGAAACCGTCCATCGGGCAGGTATCGTAGCCCATGTCTTTGGCGACGAGCATCATGGTTTGAGCAGCCATGCCACAGGATCGCTGTGCTTCATCGCGCTCCAGTTGTTCTTCGTTTTTATAAAATGACAAAATCATCGGTACCAGCGCCTGCTGTACCGGTTCTGGCGCATTCTGCCAGTAGCGCATGGGATCTTTCTGCCAGGACTTCATGTCAGCGCAGATCACAACCAGCAGGGAGGCATCGGTGACCTGGGCCTGATTCCAGGAGGCCTCCCTGATTTTCTGCCGCAGCTCCCGATCTTTGACCACGACAAATCGCCAGTGTTGAATATTAAAGGCGGTGGGAGAGAGCAGTGTGTAGGAGAGCAGTTGGTTGACTTCCTCGTCGGTCATCTGATGATCGGGATCGTATGATTTGACAGAACGTCTTGCTTCAATTGCTTTTAAGGTTTCCATTCTCATTCACTTATATCAATAAACACACAGAAAATATCAAACAGCGTCTGCTTCTATCATAGGCAGTCACCCCTATGAATAACACTGTTTCAGGGAAATCCAAATCAGGAAATCGGCTGTTTTCAGCGAATATCCTGACTGGGAAGCGGGAATCTTTCCGGTTCGAACATTGTCGCTGCCTGAAAATCCCCATATAGTTACCCCAGCGGGCAGCCGAACAGCAGACACGGATGATTATCACGAATGCCCTGCATCGGGTTCATCCTGCACAACGGACTTAAACACAGGATCAGTCATGTCCCAGCCAGAAACAGCCAAAGCC
Source organism: Gimesia algae (assembly GCF_007746795.1). NCBI lineage: Bacteria > Pseudomonadati > Planctomycetota > Planctomycetia > Planctomycetales > Planctomycetaceae > Gimesia > Gimesia algae. The sequence goes on along the minus strand of NZ_CP036343.1, from coordinate 7,815,837 downwards.
AAATCGACAGACAGCAGCTCAACGAAAGATCAGAAAAACCAGCGCGGCTCACTGGGGCGCATCTTTCTGGTGCTGGTCATCGGATTCTGTGTGTTGCTCTGGTTTGCTCCGCAGATCGTTTCGCGAACCTCGCTGAAAGATTCGATTCTGCCCCGCATTCTCAAAAATTATCCGGGTGAGATCCGCACGGGCGAAGTCACGCTCGGCTGGGGACAGCCGGTGACGTTTCAGAATGTGGCGTTGGAAGATTTTGAAGGCCGGGATGTGGTCCGCATCAATCAGATTCAAACGAAAAAAACGTTATGGGAACTGGCAAAAGACCGCAGGCGTGTCGGCGATGTGAATGTGGACGGCGTAACGACTTTGACGTATGTCAACGATCAGGGGCTCGCCAATCAGGATCTGCTGACGGCGATTATCAACAAAGGGACCAAAGAAAATCCCCAGGGAGATCCCGACGCGCAGGAAGAACCTGAAACCGGATCGCAGCAGTCACTGACGCTGCATCTGACGGGCCTCAACCTGAACGTGGTGAATGCCGCGGACGAGTCCACGCCTTATCTGACCGGCATGAATATTACCGTGACACGCCCCGAGTTGCGTACTGATCCGGTGATGGTCGAAGGCAACTGGAAAGAACCCGTGGCGGAAAATGCGAAGGTTAGAAATCCCGCAGAGATTGAATTCCTGGTCAGTGCGGTCAAGTCGGGCGAGCCTGAGGCATCACGAGCGGGATCAGTGAAATTCAAAACCCGTTTCTTTGATCTGAAACAGTTGATGCCGCTGGTCAGCGCATTGTCACCCGGTGCGTACCTGGATGGGATTTCCAATTCCGAGATGGAAGTGAAGTGGTCGGGAACGAAAGCAGCACCGCGGTTCGCCGTCAAAGGCAACTGGGAAGCGGCACCACTCGTATTTGGTGCGCCGGAGCTGCTGGGCAACGATGAAATCTCGACTGATTATGCGAAAGGCAACATCGACCTGATGGCAGCGGATGGTGTCTTGTATTTCAAAGAAGCCGGCGCCGAATCGCAGTTGGGTAAAGTCGCATTACAGGGGAAATTGAACTGGGACGATCTGAAGGATGAAAGCAATCAGGAAAAACTGGCAGGTCTGTTGAATTCCCAACTTAAAATGTCCGGTGATCTGGATCTGGCAGAAGCTGCTAAACAACTGCCGGAAACGATGCATCTGAAACCGGGTATGCAGATTACTTCGGGGACAGTCAACTTCGGAGTTTCCAACTTTGATCCGCAAGAACCGGAACAAAATCAGAACTCGACATGGGCCATCGACTTGAAAACGTCAGATCTGACAGGCCGCAACAACGGGCAGGAAATTCGCTGGCAGCAGCCGGTCTCTCTAATGATGCAGATTGTCAGGCAGCCTGATTCGTTTGAGATCCGTTCGCTGAAGTGTGAATCCGATTTCCTGAAAGTGACGGGAAGCGGGAATGCCAGCGATCTGAAGCTTCGACTGGAAGCAGATCTGGATCGGCTTTCACAGCGTCTGGACCAGTTCGTCGATCTACAGGCAGTCGCTTTGAAAGGCAAGATGCAAGGCGAAGTCGACTTTAATGTGACTGGAGAATCCTGGGAGACAAAGTCCTTTTTGAACTTCGATCACCTGCAGCTGGCCATGCCAGATCGACGGGGCTGGCAGGAACCGCAATTGGAATTGACTGTGGAAGGGGCAGGGAAAACGGATGAACGACAGATTCATGTGGAGCGGTTCATTGTGTCATTGATTGCCGGTGACGATGCGTTCCAGGCAAAACTGGAATCGCCGACCACCATTGATCGTGAACGTAAAGCGGAAGCCCCTCAGCAATTGTTGCCTTTCAAAATTCAACTGCAGGGCAAACTGGCTTCTTGGGGAGACAGGGTGCGGCCACTCGCGAAGCAGGATCTACAGTTGGCAGGAGATGTCAAGTTTGCCTCTTCGATTTCGATTGGCGATCAATATTTCGTACACGATAATACCACACTGGATCTGACGAACGTCCGCATTCAGACACCTGACATGTGGATCAGTGAGCCTCGCGCGGAATTGAAAACGTCGGGAAGCTGGGACGGGAAGCAGAAGACGCTCAAAGCATCGAAGCTGACCTACCGGGGCACCGCGGTCGCGGTCAATGGAGAAAAACTGGAAGTGCAACTTCCAAATGAAGAAGTTCACACGCCTTCGTTTGTGGGATCACTGTCGATGAACGGCGACCTGCATGCACTTTCGCTCTGGTTCCAGAATCCGGCAGAGACACCCGAGCAAAAATACTACGGGACGATTCAAGGACAGGCAAATGTGGTCGTGACCGAAACATCGCGACTGGCGAACTGGAGGGCGACGATTGCAGGTTTTGCGATTGAAGCACCCATACGCGAGCCGGTGGCTCCCGGGAAGAAAATCGTCCCCAGTCAGCGGAATCCCGGCTGGGCCATCAGCTGGCAGGAACCCGAAGTCCGCGTGGAAGGAGATACGCTGCAGGATCTGAAAGAGGACTCGCTCACGTTGAACCAGATGTCGATTCAATCGGAAATGCTGGACCTGACCGCGAAGGGGGAAATCAAAGAGCTGTCGACCCGTAAACAGGTCAGACTGGCGGGAGAAGTGACTTACGACTGGGAAAACCTGACTCCCCTGCTCCGCAGCAAACTGGGACCGGATGTCGAGATCGTCGGTCACGAGACTCGACCGTTCACTTTAAACGGACCTCTGGGCAGTACGGCGAACGATCAGGCGCGCGAAATGGTTCTGAATCCCCAGCCGCGTCCTTTGTATCCCGACACGCGACCACTGTTCGTGCCCACCGATCAATATAATGATCTAACTGGGGAAGCCGGGTTTGGCTGGGAAAAAGCGAATATCCGTGGATTGACCAGTGGTAAGACCAATATAGAGGCTACCATCAAAGATGGTCAGATTCATATTACACCCCTTGATCTGCAGGTAAGTGGGGGACGTCTGCGGATCGCGCCGATCGTGCGGCTGGATGTGAAGCCGGCGGCGCTGGTGTTTGAAAAAGGGGATGTGATTGATAACTTTCAGTTCACTCCCGAGATGACACGCAACTCGCTGAAATACGTCGCACCGATGCTGGCGAACAGCACGAATATTCAGGGGCAGTTTTCACTGAGCCAGGAATACGCGATCATTCCCATTGATCAACCGGAACTGGGGGAAGCAAAGGGGACGCTGCTCGTTAAATCTACTAAGGTCAAACCTGGTCCGCTGTTTGATGCGTTATCGGAAAAAATCAATCAGGTGCTGTCGATCGTGAATATCAACCGTACCAGCAGGCTGATCAGCTCGGATTCGGTATTCCTACAGGTGCAGAATCAGGCGTTGCATTATCATATGATTGATGGCCGGGTCTTTCATTCTCCGTTCGAAGTTCAGATGAAAGGGGTTACGATTCGCACGACGGGTTCTGTCGGCCTGGATGAATCTCTGGACCTGATCGCGGAAGTCGGGTTTACCAATCTCATTTCTGAAGATAGTGACAAGCCGTTTGTGAAAGCACTCATCAGCAAGCCGCTGCGACTGCCGATTGGCGGGACCTTGAAGAAACCCAAGGTCGACATGAGCCAGGTAGGTAACTACGCTAAGCAGATGGGGGTCAACGCGCTCGACGCCGTGCTGGGCAGTGGCGTGGGGTCGCAGATTCAAAGCCTGTTCCCCGAGCGGACGCCTGAAGAGATGGAGCGGATTCAGAAGGAACGCGAAGAGCGTCGCAAAGAACGTGAGGAACGCCGCGAACAGAAACGCCTGGAAAAACTTAAACGCAAACAGGGACTGTAATTGAATATTGAATAGCGTGAATCCGTAGTCTGGTGCTTTGATGCAGGTATTTGAAGTAGTCGTCAGTTCTGTATTTGTCACAGGAATTGAAATGGCATGACAGCCGGACAGATGAAAATCGTAAAGTCAGGTGTGCTGTTGCTGGTGATGCTGATCGCCGTCGCGCTGGTTTATCTCTATGTCAGCGTGATTGAGTTGACTCTGGCGCAGGATCACATCCGCCAGGCGTTTGGGAAAGGGATAGCCGCCTGTATCTTTCTGACTGCCGGCGGTACTGCTTTGCGCTACCCGCTGTCTGGTCTGCTGGCTGGAATTCTGGTTTGCTATTTCTACGCTCTGGGATATGTCGTCCTCTGGGTGGGAATTCCTTTGGAATGGCTTTTTTGATCGTGCTTTAAAAAGGTACCATTTTTTTCCGATTCCTGTTATCGTGCTTTCTCTGTGAACAGGGTTGTTCTGGAACACGTCCTACTGACAAGAGACAGGATGCAGGAATGGTAGAAGGCGGCGAGAATCATCATATCGAACTGAAGACGGCGATGTGGATCTATCTGATGGCGCTGGTGATTGGCGTGGGGGTCGGTACGCTGGGTTCGGCCTTTCATTACTGTCTTGATAAAGTGATCGGTATCTATGCCGAGATCGCTGCACTGTTTTCCGGATCTGGCTCCCTGTTGATACTGGTAGCGTCGATCGTGGGAGCGGCGATGGTGGCAGGAGCCGCGATCCTCGTGCGAAAATATGCGCCGGAGACTGCAGGTAGTGGCATTCAGGAAATTGAAGGCGTGATGGGTGAGTTAATGACGCTCCGCTGGCGGAGTGTGCTACCTGTAAAATTCTTAGGCGGCGTGCTGTCAATGGGAGCAGGACTGGTGCTCGGCCGAGAAGGTCCGACGATTCACCTGGGCGGTTGTGTCGGACAGATCGTGGGTGAAAAAACGCAGGCGGATAAACACACGTTGAATACGTTCCTGGCTGCGGGCGCGACCGCGGGACTGAGTGTCGCCTTCAGTGCGCCGCTGGGCGCGATTCTGTTTATGATCGAAGAAGTCAGGCCGCGATTTCGATACAGCTTTGTCGCGCTGCATGCGGTGATCATTGCCAGTATCACGGCGAACCTGATCAACGATCAGGTGTTTGGCACGCTGCCTCAGTTGCCGGTTCAATTGCAGGCATCTTTACCCACTTTTCAGCCGACGAGCAATCTGCTGCTGACTCTGTCGTTGAACCTGCTGCTGGGCGCGTTGATTGGCGTACTGGGAGCGGGTTTTAATTCGGTGATGTTAAAGTCCCTGCGGATCTCTGATGGATTGAGCGGCCGTACAATGCTGATCATCGCGGCGTCGGTGGGTGCTGTGGTCGGCGCGCTGATGATTATCTCACCGGAATACGCGGGCGGTGGCGAAGCGCTGGTGAAAGAAATATTCGTGGAGTCCCCGCTGCTCGGCTTTTTGCTGGCTTTGCTGGTCGTGCGGGCAACGCTGACATTTCTGAGTTATTCGATCGGCGTGCCCGGCGGTATCTTCGCACCGATGTTGGCGCTGGGCGCATTGATTGGCACGAGCTTCGGTTATGTGGTGCATGAGCTCGCACCGCAAGCAGAACTGCAGGAGGCGACATTTGCTGTCGCCGCAATGGGTGCCCTGTTTGCAGCGACTGTGCGGGCACCCCTCACGGGGATCGTGCTGGTCGCGGAGATGACGGACAGCTTCGAACTGCTGCCGGCAATGATCGTGACCTGCATGACCGCCAGCATCGTCGCCCAGTCTCTGGGGAGTCGCCCGATCTATGATCTGCTACTGGAGCGAACGTTGGAACGCAGAGGGTTGAATGCGGAACCGGTAAACGGTTCCTGATAACAATACCTCTCAGGTACAGTCGGAAATAGTAAATAAAAAATTCAGTATTTCAAATCGACAAAAACCAAAGCCATGCAAGAAATAACCACAGTTGAACTTCTGGAAGAAGTGAAATCTCTCCGTCAACGTGTCGCTGAGCTGGAACTGCAGCAGGCAGAGACAAATCCTAATAGAGAATATGATCTGGCACATCAGTATTTTAATCTGGCTGGTGAGATGATTATTGCGATCGGCACGGATGAGACGATCTCGCTGGTCAATCAGCAAGGCAGTCTACTGCTGGAAGCAGAGGAATCTGAGATCATTGGCAAGAACTGGTTTGATCATTTTCTGCCGGACGCGAATCGGGAAGAAGTGCGCGCTCTGTTCAGGAAGCTGATCCAGGGTGATCTCATGCCAGTGGAGTACTTTGAGAATGAAGTTCAAACAGCGTGTGGAAAATTGAAGTCGATCGCGTGGCACAATTCACTACTGAGAGATGGTTCGGACCGCATCATCGGGACTTTGAGCGTGGGTGTGGATATCACCGCGCGGAAGGCGACAGAACAACTACTGCGCGAGAACGATCAGATGTTTCGCCAGATCTCGGAAAATATTAATGAACTGTTCTGGGTCTGCAGTCCCGACTGGAGAGAAGTCAACTATGTGAATCATATGTACGAGGTGATCTGGGGACGCTCCTGCCAGAGCCTGTATGAGGATCCCCGGTCCTGCCTGGATTCAATCCATCCGGACGATCGGGAATTCGTTGAACGCGAGATTAAGGAAAAATCCAGTAACAGTCTGAATGATCCTGAATTTCCCCGATTCAGGATCATTCACAGCGATGGCAGTGTGCGCTGGATTCAGGCACGCGCCTTTCCTGTTTGTGATGAAAATAATCAGATAACCCGCATTGTCGGTATCGGCGAAGACATTACCAGACGCAAACAGGAGGAGGATGCCGTCAATCAGACGAATCAGGAACTGGAGCGATGTGTCCAGGAACGAACCCAAGAACTTGACAGGCGGACTGTGCAATTAAAAGCCATGTTCATTGCGATACCTGATGTTGTTCTGGTGCTCAGCCGTAATGGGGAAATAGTTAATTTTAACAGCCGCAGCAAGATGGATTATTTCCTGTCTCCCGAGTCGAGGCGTGGCAGCAAAATAGGAGATGTGCTGCCTGATGACGTGGGTAGACAGATCAGGTTGCTCATCAACCGGGTCTATGATACCAGGCAGATTGAAACGTTCGATTATAGTCGGGTCAATCGGGGAAAGGAGAACTGGTATCGTGCCCGTGTGCTACCTTATCTGCCGGATGAAATTCTGATGATGATTGAACAGATTAACAATCAAAAAATCGCGGAAATGGATTTAAAGGTCCTGCATGAAAAACTCTCTGAAGCTCAGAGACTGGCTCATATCGGGAGCTGGGAATGGAATATTCAGGATGACACACTCTGGTGGTCGGATGAAGTCTATCGTATCTTTGGAGTGACCAAATCAAATTTTATTCTGAAGAATGATTTCTTTCTGCAGACGATTCATCCCGATGATCGTCAACTGGTAGAGCAAATGATTGCTCAAACATTGAATTACGATATACCATACAGCACCGAACATCGCATCCTGCGGCCTGATGGGGAAATCCGCCATGTGCATGAGCGCGCTGTGCTGAAAAAGAATGACGCAGGCGAAAATCTATACATGTACGGTACTGTCCAGGACCTTACTGAAAGATATGAAACAGCCCGGGTAGCTCAGGAATACCGGGATATTCTGGCACATGCTTCCCGTCTGGCTGTCATGGGTGAATTGACGGCAGGCATTTCCCATGAGCTTAATCAGCCACTCACCGCGATTGCAAATTATACGGCGGCCATAAATCATCAGTTAGAACAGGGGCGAGATGTGACCGACCTTGTTAATAAAATCCAGAAGCTGTCACTTCGTTCCGGCGAGATTGTGCGGAAACTGAAATCACTGGCTGAAAAACGCACGCAGCAGGCGATCCAATTTAATGTTCAGGAAAGTATTCGAAGTACTTTGGAGTTAATTCAATACGAACTGCGACATCGACAGATCGAAGTGAAAATCGACAGCGTAACGAGATTTATGGTAGTCTATGCTGATCGCGTACAGATCGAGCAGGTATTGGCCAATTTATTTATCAACGCCCTTGAAGCAATGACAGAATCACCTTTTCCCAGAACGTTAACGATCAACGTATCGCCTGCGGAAGAGTCCATGATCCTGGTCGCAATCGCGGATACGGGAAATGGTGTTGCGGCAGATTTCGTCGATCATCTGTTTACGCCGTTCACCACGAACAAGAAGAATGGACTGGGCATCGGTCTGTCTTTAAGTCGCTCGCTGGTTGAAGCAGCCGGAGGGCGAATCTGTTACAGCTCAAATTCAGCACGCGGTGCCTGCTTTCATCTGTTTTTACCCACCCGCCAGAGTTTGCAGTAGACGGGTTCAATCGCCTGTACCTGGCGACATTCGGTTTTAAAACACTGGAATGAACCGACCTTCGGATAGTTTAAAGGGACGGCCGGTACGATCCTGGATTTCGGTTTCGGGGTTGATGCCGAAGCGGATGAAGATGGTGGCTGCCAGATCCGCCGGCGTCACAGGATGCGAATGGGGATAGACGCCGAGAGAATCGCTGGCACCGTATGTGGTGCCTTGTCGAACGCCGCCACCGGCCAGCACCACACTGTAGCAGTTGGGCCAATGGTCGCGGCCACCATTGACGTTGACGCGGGGCGTGCGACCGAATTCTCCCATGGCGATGACGAGTGTCGAATTCAGCAGGCCGCGCTGAGCCAGATCATTTATAAACGTCGCAAAGCCCTGATCGAACGGCGCCAGCAGTTCGCGATGCCTTGGAAACAGACTGGAATGGCTGTCCCAGTTCACGGTCTGACCGTTTCGGACTCCGTCGTGCACGTTGATGAACCGGACCCCTGATTCCACGAGTCGACGCGCCAGCAGCAGGCTTTGCCCCAGCTTATGGCGGCCGTACTGTTCGCGGACGGACGTCGGTTCACGTTCGATACGAAAGGCGCTCTGCACGGTGTCATTCTGCAATAGTTCGAATGCACGGCGCTGGTAACTTTCCAGGTCGACGTTTTCCACTTGCAGCTGATCCAATGATTTCAATAACGTGCGACGATCCTGCAGACGTGGTTCGCTGACGGCGGGCGGGCGCTGCAGGTTCTGAACCCGAAACTGGTCTGTATTGGGATCGGCGTTGATTTGAAACGGATCGTGGCTGCCTCCCAGGAAGCCGGAATTCTGTCCGGGTAGATCGACGACGTTATGCATCACATGCGGCAGCGCGACATTGATCAGCGGGTTCCCGGTTCTGGGGAGCGCACCATGGGCCGTTGCATAACTGATGGCGGCAGCAACGTTGGGGAAATCCCCCAGTCGATTTTCGCCGAGCACCTCGTTATTGCTGGAGGGAGTCTTTCCGACCAGCGCCTGGTACATTGCGGAATTGTGATTGGTCAGATCGTGGTGCATTGAGCGGATGACCGTCAGCTTATGCATGATCTGGGCGCAAGCGGTAAGGTGTTCGCAATTGATCAGTCCGGGTACACTGGTTTTGATGGGGCGATACTCGCCGCGCACTTCGGAGGAGGCGTCGGGCTTCATGTCCCAGGTGTCGATCTGACTGGGACCGCCGTAGAGCATCAATAACACACAGGAGCGGATCGGCGTGTGTGGTGCGTTTTTGCTGGCGGAGAGACGACGTTGATTCAACGCGGCGGCAATCGCGGCGTAGCCCGCTGTTTGCAGAAAGCAGCGGCGTGAAAAAGTGGGTTCCACAATGCCGGGTATTTCGAGCACGATACCGGTTCTCCACTGGAGTTCGATGAACTGCAAAGTAAAATGGGATTGTACCAATCAGGGTTTCAGTACTTCAAACATTTTCTGGGATTGGGAAGCATCATGAATCCGAGTGTGCGGAATAAAAAGCGACAAACCGTACTGTTGCTGATTCTGTTGATGAGCGGAATCGGTTTGGCCATCACGGGTTACCGTTGGTATACCTGGCCGGAACGCACCTGGAATGAGTTTACGCTGGCATTGGCCAACAGGGATATTGCCGCTGCCAATCGCTTGTGTGATGTGGATTCTCTGAAGGTGGGCATCAACTCGTTTGGCGAACTTTGTCTTTATATTCGGAATGAACCGGGGGCAGGATCTGTCTATTTTCCCTTAGACAGTATCTATCGATATGATATGAAAGGGTTTCGAAATCAGAACGGCCCCCTCCCTGAAAACTTATGGCAGATTCTCAATGGAAAAGTGCCACTCACCGCTCACGGTGTGATCTGGTATGGTTCTCTGCATTTTCGAAGAGGAAAAATCAGGTTCCATTCTGATATCAAATAAGAGTCAGATCTAAATGAATTATGAATGGTTTGATTTGCATCCTGAGAAAAACAGGTTGGCCTTACTGTTTTTGAAACAGGTAGAGACCGTAGCCCAGGGTAGCGCGGCCCCACTGCAGGTAAGCCTGGATCCACTCGCGGCGATGTTGTAGCTTTTCCTGGAGTCCCTGATCGTCTGGTTGTTCCCGGGCTTTTCGTTCGACGATTCGCTGATAGCGCCATTCGAAGTCATCCCATTCTTGTTCGTTACTGGTCCAGGCGGCCAGTGGAATCAGGCCCAGTTGTTGTCCCATGGCGACATTCGCGGCGTGCGTCATTTCATCAGGAATGGCTTCGCCTAACAACGCGCGATATTCCGGACCTGCCGGCTGCTTCAGATAACCATCGGCGATGAGCAGCAGACCGCCAGGCTGTACCAGTGGAATCATCCGCTCAATTGCATTGCGGTAAGCATCGCTGCCAGACGCGAACGCATGCGTCGCACCCAGACACAAGGCGAGAGCATATTCATTCTGCTTAAAGGGAAACGCTCCCCCGTCGGCTTCGATGAACTCGATTTGGGAAACTGGGATACGGCCTCGCATACGACGGCGGGCTTCGTCAATGTGTTCGCGAGAGAGATCGATTCCCGTACCCGTAATCTGATATCGTTCAGAGAGGCGAATCAGGACTTCACCACAACCACAGCCGATATCCAGTATCCTCAGACCCGTGTTTAATTCCAGCACAGCAAGAATTTCGGTCATGCGGGATTCACTCACCGGGGCATTCCATAGCAGTTCGATCATCTGGAACAATTCCTGTCATTGTGATTTCAAGTGAACGGATTAGGACTTAAGTGTTTTTGACAAGCACAGTTCAGGCGATGGAACTGCTGTTTCTCAGACACCGCATCTCAAGAGAAGTTCACGGGAGCCTGTTTCATTTTTTCCAGTACGATAAAAAGATCCTTTCCTGTCACCGGAGAATCGCCTATAAACAAAGTATCAGGTCTATCGTTTTCTTTCTTGAATCAGGCAAGCCATGCGACACGGCTCGAATCTCAATCCACCCAATCGTTTCGAGTCGACGTACTCAGAACCGGATCTGGAACAGCTGGAGTGGGATGAGGAATACCTCTCCCAGCCTCGGCGGATGGAGTACATCGACGACAATTCCAAATCGATCGTGACCGAGAACGATTCCCCCGACCTCAATTTTCGCTATAGTGTGAATCCCTATCGGGGTTGTGCACATGGCTGCAGTTACTGTTATGCGCGGCCCTTTCATGAATATCTGGGATATAATGCCGGCCTCGACTTTGAAACGAAAATCATGGTCAAGCATGACGCTGCAAAACTGTTTCGCGACTTTCTGAGCCGCAGCGACTGGCAGCCGGAACTGATCGCGTTTTCCGGCATCACCGATTGCTATCAACCCGCCGAACGCGAATTCCAGTTGACGCGACAGTGTCTGGAAGTGGCATCCGAAGCCAATCAGCCGATCGGCATCGTCACGAAAAATGCACTGGTTGTGCGGGATTTGGAGCTGTTGACCTCGATGGCCCGGCGGTCGCTGGTGCACGTGAGCCTGTCGATTACCACACTCGACCCGCAACTGGCGCGTGAAATGGAGCCGCGGACGAGTATCCCGGCGGCGCGGCTGCGGGCGATTCGCGAACTGTCGGCGGCGGGTGTGCCGACGAAGGTGATGGTCTCGCCTATCATTCCAGGCTTAAACGATCACGAAGTACCGGAGATTCTGAAAGCAGCGAAAGAGGCGGGTGCGATGTCGGCGAGTTACATCATGCTGCGTCTGCCTTTGACGGTGAAACCGGTGTTTGAGGAATGGCTGGAACGAACACAGCCCGCGCGGAAGGAACGGGTGTTGAGCCGCATCCGCCAGACGCGGGACGGCAAGCTGAACAACTCGGAATTCGGCAGCCGCCAGCGGGGCACCGGGGAAATCGCCGAGCAGATCGGCAGCCTGTTCAACGTCTTCTGTGGTAAACTGGAACTGGCTCGACGCTTACCGGCTTTAGATTACGAACAGTTCAAACCGCCTGTTACAGGTAAGGGCCAGCAGTGGCTGTTTTAAGGGAATCGATTTTTTACAATCGGAATACGAAATGACACAAACCGAACCGAATCAGAAATGCGTGAGCCGCTTGCGCTGGGTCTGGCGGGGTGTCGGTTTGCTGGTCGTTGGTGGGGTGGTCTGGTTTGTGGTGTCGACAGTGCAGCAGTGGCGGACGATTGAGCATCTGAAAACAGAATATGGTATGACGATTTATTCTGAACCCGGAGTTTTGATCAGCAGGCTGCCCGCGTCCTGGCAGGATCAAATTCAGTTCTATGCGGCAGATGCCTTTGACCTTGCATTGAATGATGTCATCTTTGTCAATGGCACTGGAAAGGAGATTGGTGATGAGGAACTGGCCACGATTGGTCAGTTTAAAAATCTGAAAGCACTCTATCTGTTTGACACCTCGATTACGGATGAGGGGCTGGCTCATATTGAAAATATGCGGAAACTGGAACGTCTCGGATTGAGCGGGACCTCACTCAGTGATCGCGGTTTGCTGCACCTGAGCGAGATGGCGAAACTGAATGAACTTCACCTGGGTGGAACAGAGATCACTGATACTGGATTGCGCCGGCTGAATCATCTGTCAGAATTACAGGTGATTGATTTGCGGGAAACCGCTGTCAGTGATACAGGGCTGGCCAGTTTGAATGGATTTTCGAAACTGAAGTATCTTGACCTGAGCCATACACGCGTCAGTGATGCCGGGTTGAAACACCTGAAAGGCCTCACAAAACTGCAATTCTTACAGTATGAGGGAACACAGATCACGGAAGCCGGTATCAATGATCTCCGCCAGTCGCTACCGGATTTGTCTGATTAGACTGTGTCCAGTTTGCTGACACAAACTGACAGATGGCACACGGAGACCTGTCTTAAGTCCACTCTTTTATTTTTTAAACCAGAGTCGCATCAGGGCAGTGATGGCCTGAGGGCGTTCCAGGGGGGACATGTGGCCGCACTCTTCGATGATGGTGAATTGGGCGGCGGGGATCTGATCGGCGATGAATTCCAGTTCTGCACTGGGAAAGGTATTGTCTTCACGAGCGTGGACGACCAGCGTCGGGCAGGATATCTTTGGCAGCAGATCTTCAGTGGCGTAGTCATCGATCATGGCCTGTACCTGGTGTTCATAGCTGGCGGGAGAAAAGCCTTTCAACATTTTCTGAATGGGCTGCACGAGTTCATCGTCTTCCAGGCGACCCGGAAAAATGATGTTCGGCAGGTTGGCATCCAGTGTTTCGCCGAGCATCCCCTGCTGCAGGTTCTCTTTAAACTGTTCAAGCAGGCCGACGTGCTCCGGATTGTGTCTGGCATACGTGTTGAGCAGCATCAGTTTCGAGACCCGCTCGGGCGCTGTCGCGGCGACCGCCTGGGCCAGCCAGCCGCCGAAGGAATGTCCCGCCAGATGGAATCGCTCGGGTGCCTGGCTGAGCAGGGTTTCGACTAATTCGGCTCTACGTTTTGCCTGGTCCATCACGAGGATCTGCAAGTCCAGCAGATCTCCCAGGTGTTGCGTCTGATGCTGCCAGGTGACTTCAGTACTTCCCAGCCCGGGAATCAAGATCAGGGTTTCTTTCATGGGTACTCTCTAACGGTTTATCAGGAGTGTCAGTGGTCGAGTATCAATTCGATCGGAAAATAATCGTGTGATTCAAAGCGGGGTTGATTATAACTATAGGGAGCTGATTCAATACGTGAAAGCTTGAGCGAGAGCATTTTTAACAGACTGCTGTTGAGCGAGCCGACAGGGACATCCCATGTACGGGAGCGAGATTATGAACCAATCGAAACCAATTCACAAACCTCATAGTCACCTGCGCCGGGTGTCGGGGAAGGGTATCGTTCGTGGTTGGCTTTGTATCTCGTGATGGCAATTCAGAATGCGCGTACGATACGGCGACTGCAAAAGATGTTACGTGTTCAGATTGTGGCTCAGGCTGGCTTTCTGATCTCTTTGCTGTCCGTTTTCCTGCAAGCGAGTTTTGAATCTGTATTTGTAGCGTTTTTTGAATGTCGGGTAATCTGGTCGTATCTTGAGGAAACATCCCAACTCAGAGAAAAAAGGGTGATACCGGATGCACATCCGGTACGAGCGCAGCGAGCAGGAGGTCACAGTTTCACTGATCAATCCAGAGAACTGCAGACAGTCAACAGTATGATACAAGAGGCGAATCCATGTATTCGCCCGCGGTATCGATGTACTTTGCATTACGGTCATGCAACGTTTTTTTATGGTCCCGTCCAGAGTACGAAACCAGTTCGAATTTCATAAGGCGGGCGAACAGGTTGACATTGTTATTCTGAATTGTGCGATTGCCCTGTCAGTTTCCTGTTGTCTGCGACAACCCCGAATTGCATTCGGGGCCACCCCGGGTTGTTACTTCTCTCCTAAACGATGCTTTCGTGCCGGTTCGTGATTTTCGTGGTTCAAATAAATGTTCTGAACCAGTCAGTTAAATCACAGGCTCACTCGATCACGGTCGGACGAGCCGTGGTACATGGTGACTAATTAACTGTAGGATCTTCAAAAGAAAGCTGTGAGCCAACTGATATTTCCGCCAGATTGACGTCTTTAAAAAAAATGCTGGTTGCTTTGAGATGATCTTTCGCTTCAGAAATAATTAATTTGAAAGAATGTCCTTCTGGAGTCGTTATTTGTACTTGCTTGCCATTTAAATGTAGTGGTTCGGTATGCAGTCGCTGATCTAGAACAACAACCAGGCCGGGTGCATGTGCTGTGGGATACTCGTTTTTAATTTCGAAGGCATCCCGGACTTGATACATTTTCTGTGGTTGAAATGACTGGTGCATCGATCACATTTCAGTTTGCCTGCTGGTCGAGGATCTCTTTGATTTCGCCCATCATTTCTTTGGATCTTGTATTGACCGTGTGCATGGCGCGGTTGACTTTGGACTGGGCCAGTTCGGGTTTGGCGTCGATCTTTAACAGGGCGCGGGTGAACTGGTCGGCCGGGTCGGCGTCGATGTCGAACAGCCATTCTGACAGGCCGATGTCGCGGAACATCCAGCGTTTGAGGCCGTGACGCGGGCTGGCCAGGTGCATGGTGGGGGTGCCCATCGCCAGAGAGATAATGCAGGAGTGGGGTTCCATCGAGACGACGGCGATGGCCTGGGCATAAGTCGAAGCGGCTTCGTCGACGTTCCAGAAGGGATCGCGATTCACGACGTAGGGTTTCACGTCTGCAGGCAGTTTGTCGAGGATCATTTTCTGCGCGTGCACGATTTCTTTATCGACTTCGGGAGCCAGCAGAACTTTCTTGCCGGTCTTACGGACCCAGTCGGTGATGACTTCGCGGAGTTTCTTCGTCCAGAGTTCGTTCTGGGCGAGGTCCTCTTTGCTGGGGTTAGCGGGATTCATCGACGTGCTCTTTTTTGCACCAATTTTGGGGGTGTTGCTGCGGAGGGTGACGGTGATGAATTCTTTGGGTTTCAGGTCGTGGGCTTTGAGCCAGGCGCTGGCTTTGGCATCATCGCGGACATCAATGCCGAAACAGCCGTCAGGACCGAAGGCGAGGGACGGCGAAGTGACGCCGATCTTGCGCAGGTAGTAGAAGGATTCAACATCGCGAGTATAGATGGCGGCGGCGCGGGAGAGCAGTTCGCTCATTTTCGCTTCGTCTTCCGGAGCAAAGCCGTCGAAGGATTGGCCGTAAAGGACGAGAGGTTTCTTTGTGACAGTGCAGGCTTCGATGATGTAGTTTGGTGGTGGCCAGAACTGGTTGAAGTGCATGCCCGAGTTGTAGAGGAACAGGTCGGCTTCGTCAAAGGCTTGCTGGAATTCCGGGTTGTTGGCTTTGCCGCGGGCGTTGAGTTTACCCTGTACGATCTGAACTTTGGGGAATCGTTTCTGAAGCATCGCGGTGACTTCGTCTGTGGTTCGATGCAGCCAGAGATAGACTTTAACGTCGGGCAGGTATTCTTCGAGGTAACGCAGTGTACCAGGCGTATGGCCGATGTCGCCGATGTTGACGGTCTGCCAGCCGGATCGCATCAGAATCGTTTTCTGTTTGGGTTTGGCGGCCTGTGAAAAAGAACAGACAAATAGAGGCAAGAGTGCTACCAGCAAGAGCAGGGAACGACGATTGAGCAGACGGGGATGGTTCACAGAGGAGGTTCCTTGGGGTGGGACGGTATTTTGGTTCAGATTGATTGTTTCATGTTTGATTTATCTTAGCTGTCCTGGAGGGCAGTGAAAAATGAAATTGAATTATTTAAGTTTGTTTTTTTGAGGTTTCTGCTGCAGAACGATCATAACCGGGTGGGAAATGTTTAGCTGCGCGTGCCTGTGACCGGCGCGTATGATGGTGGGATTCGAGTCAGCAGAATTTTTGTCACAGGGAGGTTTCGTGATGGCGTTCCATAGGAAAGGCAGACAGTTTCCGGTTATGTCAAGAGATCGTGCAGCACTGCACCAGGTGGTAATGCGGTGCCTGTATGGCGATCTGTATCCAAACAGGACCGATACCAGGACGATCCTGTTGTGGTCCGTTGCGATCCTGTGGTGTTGTGTGTTGACCCGCAGCGAAAAAAGTCACATTTGTGTCAGTCGTTTTCAAAGAGTGCCTGAAACGAGCGGTTTTTATAGTGCTGGTCTTTTCACAGGAGTAAGAAGAGCAGTGAATGTAAAGTGGACACGCGCGCGACACAGGTACGTAGAATCGCGATCGGCGCGGCGGGGTCAAGGGCAATTCTATTCACCAGTCGGTGAGAGATATGCAGTGGAAAACTCGACTGTGAATCGAGAAACAGAATCAAGTGATGTCGTATTTTTTGAGTTTGCTGTAGTAGGTGCTGCGTGGCATGCCGAGCAGGCGGGCGGCCTGGGCTTTGTTGCCATCGCATTCCGCGAGTGCCAGCTTGAGTTGTTCCGGTTCGGTGAGTCGCTGGTCAACCTGATTCTGCGAGCCGGGAAAGGTAATGACTTCGACATCGGAGAGTGGGATGCGGCGCGCGGCATCAGAGCGAACCGTTTTGGTTTCGAAGACGCGGGCCGGCAGCCGTTTTTTCGGTTCAAGCAGATCCGCGGGCAGGTCTTTCAGCGTGATGACCTGAGACTCGGCAAGAACGACAGCGCGCTCGATGACGTTTTCCAACTGGCGAATGTTACCAGGCCAGGGAGCACGTTCGAGAACTTCGATGGCATCGGAATCAATGTGGGAAATGCGTTTGCCCAGACGATGCGCGGTGCGTTTGAGGAAGTAGAAGGCGAGTTCGAAAATGTCTTCGCGACGTTCGCGCAGTGGGGGCAGAGTGATACTGATAACGTTGAGGCGGTAGTACAAATCTTCGCGGAACAGACCTTCGGTGATGCGCTGTTCGAGATTCTGGTGGGTAGCGGTAATGAGCCGCACATCGACGTGCAGGGTTTCGGATCCGCCAACACGTTCGAAAGCCCGTTCCTGCAGTACCCGCAGGAGTTTGACCTGGGTATCGAGCGAGATGTCACCAATTTCATCAAGGAACAGGGTGCCCCCGTTGGCCAGTTCGAAACGACCGACGCGGTCTTCGTGGGCACCGGTGAAGGCGCCTTTGACATGACCGAAGAGCTCGCTTTCGAGCAGACTGGGAGAAAGGGCGGCGCAGTTGACGCGGACCAGCGGTTTTTCGTGACGGGAACTGTTTTCATGAACAGCCTGGGCCAGGAGTTCTTTCCCGGTTCCGCTTTCTCCACGAATGAGTACTGTGGATTCGGAGTTCGCGACTTTGCGGACCGTTTCCATCACCGAGCGGATCGCGGGGCTGTTTCCCTTGATCAGGCCTCGTTGGACATCGAGGGCAGGGGTTGTGCGTTCGGCGATTTCCTGCGAGTTGGTAAGCTCGGACTGCAAGACGGAGACGAGTCGGCGCTGGTCGTCGATTTTTTCGACCTTGATTCTCATTTCTTCATTAAGGCGGCGGAGGTCCTGGTGGATTTTAGTACTGTGCAGGGCGATGCTGGTAATCTGGCCCATGGCGTTCAGGAAGGTGAGGTCTTCGGCAGAGTAGGCGCTGCCTGTGGAGCGTTGCCCCAGGGCGACGAAGCCGGCAAATTCCCCGTCGAGTTCGAGGTTGTAGATGAAGTCGAAGCCGAGCAGACGCAGCAGTTGTTGCGCGGGAGAGGCTTCTTTCAGGAGACCTGTCGCGACGCGCTGGAATGCGAGTTCACCTTCGAGGACTTCCAGCAGATCGGGACCACAGGGGACGGCCGAGGGGGCATTTTCAATATGAAAGCCGGTCAGCAGATCGAACTGAGTGCGTTCTGGATTGAGCAGATAAATGGCGGCGCTTTTGACCTGGAGCACTTCGCGGCAGGAGGTGAGCATGCGATCGGCGATAGAACGCTGGTCACCCAGGCGGCCGACGGCCCGGTTCATACGTTTGAGCGCTTTATCGAGCTGGTACTTCTGGCGGAAGAAGCGACGGTCGATGAGGCGCTGGATGCGATCGCGCGACCAGAGCAGCAGCGAGATGGCGAACAGCATCACCAGGAAGACAGAGGCTGCCTGATTGGCGCTGGGAGCGCGGTTTAACTGGGTTCCCAGCAGTGAGCCGAGCGAAATCACTGTAGCATAGAGAATCGAAATGCCGGCACTGACAACGTAAAACAGCATGCCACGGCTGATGATCTGATCGATGAGCATCAGCCGGTAGCGAATAATCCCCACGACGAACGCCGCCATGAAAGAGACGCTGGCGAGGAACATGGGAATCCCGGCACCGCCGAGCGCGAACTGGGTGCGGTCGAATTCTGCGATGTAGAGCGAGTAGCCAACAGGGATCGTAGAGATGAGTCCGGCCAGCGCGATCCATTTCAACTGATTGCGTTCGTAGGGGTTCTGGCTTTTAAAGTAACCATAAAACAGAGCGACGAGTGTCGCGAGGTAGTACAGGCCGGCGACTGTGATATAGGCATAAACAGCCCAGCGCAGGACATAGATGGTCTGAAACACGAGCGGGGAATATTCGAGGCCGACGAGATCACGGGGGTCTTCACCAATATGAGAGGTCACGCGAAGGTACGTCAGGCAGGCCAGTATTAATAGTGTGGTCGCGACGGGAATCGAATATACGACTCGCAGCAGTCCTACCGGATATTGAACCAGTGTCGGAATCGCCCGCGGGTAAGTGATGAAGAAGTGCAGCGTGATAGCCGGGATGAGGACAGCAGCGATCACGAAGGGGATATTCAGCATCAGCGAGCCGGCAATGATCCACCAGTTGTACCCACCAATAAAGGCTACGAGAGTGATGATGCCCATGACGAAGAAGATACGAGTTGTTCGATCGAAGGGGCGCATCCAGTAGGCGAAAGCACCGATGGCGAGGATCACCAGTTCCAGTGAGAACCAGAGGAGTGAGATCGCCACGTCTCCGGAGGGGATGGACTGGATTTGAATCCAGGCGGTTTTCATCGTGTATGTAACCGAACTGGTTTCGCTCGTGTCCCTGCTGTAATATTCGATCTTAATGAAACGACCGCTGTTCTGGATTTCCACCATGGAGGGGACATCATGTTCGGTCGGATCGGCTTTGGGTTGCAGTTGTCCGCCGGGAGGCAGATCCATATTGCGTAGTTTACTGAGGACCTGTGAGAAATCGAGAAACGTACGAATCGGATATTCGCCGATCCTGGTGAGAACATCTCCATTTTTGGGAGCAGAAAAGGCACCCCCGGTTTTGATATCGGGAGTGGCTTTGATTTCGATTCCTGCCAGGCTGGGGCCATCTGTCTGGGGTAAAGCCTCTACGCTATCCAACATGGCGCGAATGCGGAGATCGGGGCTGGTGGTGACAAAACCGAGCACGATCACACTATAAACAATGGCGAGGATTCCACAGGTGAAAAGAATCGCGCGTTCTCTGATCCCTTGTTTTTTCATAATTCAAGATCCCCCCGCGTTGCCAGTTACGTTTGAAATCAATCGACATTGATGCGTCGAACATGTGTTTAGCGCCGAAAATGCGGCGCCGATGGTATGTCGACTTCAACAATAGATCATTTCGGCGCCGAAAATTCAAGTGGTAGTGTTGAAATCAGCGAAGACAGGGTGGATACAAATGTATAATCTGGCAAAAAGATCGTCCGATATGCTTTAAAATAGGTAAAAAATACCAATAATGGACAAAGAATTGGAAAATATCTCCGTTGAGGTTAAATATAAGTGGAGTTGGCATGATCAATGCATATATCTTATTACAGAGAGTTGAGAGGAATCAGGAAACGGAGTTACTGACTCTTTCACGAGTCCCTGATATCGATCAGCTTTCTGACCCAGCCTGGCCCTTAAGAAGGAATCTGGTCTGGACGGAACATTATCCAGAAGGTCCCCCTGATTTGCGAGTTCTGACCCAGCACGCTCATCAGTTTCTGTGAAGTGAAATAAACTACGCTTTATCCGTCCACAATTCACCGCCTTCTTAAGGGCTTTCTTTATGCGCGGAACGCAGTGTTGTTCGTTCTGATGGCGTGACTTTCTCAAGGACAGAAAAATTAACTGATGTGACCGTAATAGAGATTGGTGTCGTATTTAAAATCGACCTTGCCGTCCACCTGATGCTGCTTAAAAATGTGCTGAACGCGTGCCAGGATTTCTATATATCCGGGCTGGCCGACGTTGGGAGCATACGAAGAAGAGAGCAGCCGCCCTGTGAGAGATTCCAGATCGAAGGATTGTTGACTGGGGAGTGAGGCGGTTTTAACAGGATGTGGATGAAAGAACCGGGTGAAATCTTCGGATGAAATATTCGTATGATTGACCTGAGTGTAATCGGTCGCGAACTCGAGGAGCATTTGTTCGTAATCGATCAGAAAGGGAGTTGTGTTGGTCTGCCGTTCATTCCAGATCAGGACGACCCAACCGGACGGTTTGATAATCCTTTGAAATTCCTGCCTGGCGCGTTCGCGATCAAACCAATGAAATGCCTGACCGGCGATGACGAAATCGAAGGAGTCGGCAGGGAGATGCGTTTTTTCCGCAGTTGCGTCGATGCTGTGAAAGTGATTGTATTCTTCCAGAAACATTTCGGCAGCGTGTCGCATTTCCTGATTGGGCTCTACTCCATATACGGTATTGTGATG
Organism: Gimesia algae; assembly: GCF_007746795.1. Taxonomy (NCBI): domain Bacteria; kingdom Pseudomonadati; phylum Planctomycetota; class Planctomycetia; order Planctomycetales; family Planctomycetaceae; genus Gimesia; species Gimesia algae. The sequence continues at coordinate 7,794,643 of NZ_CP036343.1, read as the reverse complement.
ATCGAGAAACAGTCTGCTGGAGATTCCTGTTCCCGAACCGATGTCGGCGATCAGGGAATCTGGAGTCAAGCCGCAACTTGTTTTCAGAAGCTCAAGGACCTCAAGCGGGTAGCCAGGGCGATATTTTACGTAGTTGTCCACGCGGTCTGAGAAACGTGATGTCGAGTTCTTCATCGCTGGGGTCCTGTTCCGGGATTGTAATCACGGGGAGTAATGAGCCGCGGATTGCTTCGTTTTGCCCTTATATATAGTGAGACGTCTCGATCAGAGACTGGTTGCTCTGACTTTTTTGATTTCAGGGGGTTCTTTATCAAAGGCCCAGTAGTTCTGACCGGCAAAGTCTCTGTGCAGGAGCCAGTTTCTCTCCGCTGCGGGGCTGTTCTGTTTTATGAGGGCAAACAGATCGCTGAGAACGGCTCGGTTACTTCCATAATAGGAATGACTCATGAAGCTGGTATCGACGGATGAGACATCGATGGTTTCGATGCCTTCCAGGATCAGTGGTTCCCGAGAATCGCCGGCGCGGCGTTCCTGATTGACGGCTTTAGAAGCGACGAGGGCGATATCTCCTGATCCGGAGTAAAGTGTGACGCGCCGGGCTTGCGCGATGATGGAAGGTGCCAGAGTTTTAAACTCAGAAACGCCGACATCGGGAGCCGCTAGAATAATATTCTGGAACGGTTTCGTCTTTTCAAAATGTTGTGGCAGTCGATTGAGGGCCCGCATCACAACACGATTGCCCATGCTGTGTACCATGATGTTGATTTTTGTTCCCGGCGGAACGGAGTTTACTAATGCTTCCAGAAAGTGGGCCATCGGTTCCACGCTGGAATTGGCGACCTGACCGTCGAGCAGATATTTCTCAACCCCTCCCTGGGAAGGCCAACTGTAGCAGACGATGGCTCCGTTGAAGGGGAGATCATTGGCGATCTGTGCAGCCCGTGTGACGGCACTGGGGAAGCTCACGTTGAATCCATGGACGAAGACCAACACATCTTTTTGAGGTGCCCGTTTCAGCAGCAGATTCAGGTCGGCAAAAAAAGGCGCTTCTTCTGCAGGGGTTAATGAGCTGATTTCCACCTGCCCTTCCGGATCGGGAGACCCCTGCCAGAGAGTTTGAATTACTTTCGATTTCAGATCGCTGTGATTTTTTCTGGAGATATGCACCTGACTGGAACCGTATGCCACTTCCGAGCCAAACTCATTCGCATAGCCTGTTTCGCCCGACGGACTTTTCTGTTGCAGGCGATTTGTGGCGTAAAGAATTTTCCAGTCAGTGCCTGCTTCAGATTGCTCTGCAGCGATCGGGTCTTTGAGAGAATCGACGTATGATTCGACCAGTTGTTGTGACAATGCCCCGGTCACTTTTCCTGTATAGATCAGATCCATCTTGGATCTCATTGTCTGGCAAGAGAGACAGAAGCAGGCGCAAAGCGAGAGCAGTACCCAATGGCGAATGGGGGTGACATTCATTTCGGAGGTCTCCGAAGGGCTGAGTTCAGATTAGATAGAGAAGTGTCGCCGTCTGATTCGACTGAAACACCAGGTGAGAAATTACTTGAGATGAGGATTTGAGAGAGGCGGGGAGGATACTGTATTTTCAAAATCGAGTGAACCCCAATTCGGACTGGTGGGCGCATGGATATTTGAATGAATGGTTTTCAATTGGAGTTCTGCTGATTTGCAAGGGCCTGTGCAAGATTGATGGCATTAAACAGTGCATGTGTCACGACGATGGCGACATAGCTGCGCCGATAATAGAACAGGGTTCCCAGTATAACCGCCAGTGGAAACAGGGGAATACAGTCAGGAAATCCATGGGCGATGCTGAAAACCAGCGAGCTGGTCAGAATCGCAGCTAAGGGATGCAGGAACCGCTCCAGCCAGCCTTGAAAGAGGACTCGGTAAATCAGTTCTTCAAAGAGTGGTGCAACGAGGACTGCGGAAATAAAAATCCAGCTGATCGTGGAAAAGTACGGCTCGGCTTTTAAGAGGCGGAAAAAAGGATGCAGGCTCTCTTCTGATCGGAATGGGTAAGTCAGCAGCAAGAGAGCGATCACGGGCAGCAGCGCGAGCAGAAAGCCGACAGCTCCATCGCGCAGTTGTCTGCGAATCTCATTCAGACGAAATCCCAGTTTCTGAATCACATCGAAGTGAGCCAGAGCCAGTATCAGGACCAGGATCGCTCCGAAACAGAGGGTAATCAGTGACGACTGCATGATTTGCACAACGGTGACTGGTTGTGAGGGGGTTAATGTCTGATGCCATTCTGTCCATTCGCGCTCAAGTGAACTTGCAAACTGGATTGCAATCCAGAGCATCGCCAGGAGAACGGGGAAGGAAAATTCCAGCTGGTATCGATCGGGATTGAGCGGGAACACGGACGATGGCTGTCTGGTTGTCATTAGCTGTAACCAGTAGCGAATGCTCAGTAGAGTCAGTAGTAATAGTATCAGATGCAGTGCCGAAGGGACCAATTCAATGGCCTCCTGAAGAAGGGAGTATCGAAAAACAGCATGAATGTGTCATCGTCGTCATCCGAAACCGGAAATACAAGCGAATTGTGGCAGGATTTGCTGACTCTGTGGTACTTCGTGTCGTGGGAAGTTATGCTACGATGAATCAGTTTTACGTTTTTATTCCAGATTCAGGTGTATGCGAGAAGTCGTGAGTAATATTCTTGAAGAGATTGTGGCCAGCAAACTGATCGAAGTCAGTGCGGCAAAATCGAGGGTTCCCGTCGAACAACTGGCAAATGGTTTAGCGGATGCTTTGCCTGTCCGGGATTTTGTTGCTGCGATGCAGTCCCATGGACCGGTGGCCATGATTGCAGAAGTTAAGAAAGCGTCTCCTTCCGCTGGTGTGATCCGGGAAGATTTTCATCCCGTGGAGATTGCCAGGATCTATGAAGCTGCAGGAGCTGCCTGCCTGAGTGTGCTGACAGATGAAAAATATTTCCAGGGGCATTTGGATTTTCTGAAAGCGGTACGTCAGAACGTGGCGATCCCGGTATTGCGAAAAGATTTCATTATTGATCGCTACCAGGTTTTAGAAGCGAGAGTCGCTGGTGCAGACTGCGTTCTGCTGATTGCTGAATGTCTGGATGACGGGCAACTGGAAGATCTCTATGGATATGCGCTGGAGCTGGGGATGTCGGCACTGGTCGAAATCTATGAGCCGGACAATCTGGAGCGGGTGCTGAAGCTCTCCCCTCCGCTGCTGGGAATTAATAATCGCAACCTGAAGACATTTGTCACCAGCCTGGAGCATTCCATACAGCTGGGTACACGAGTCCCCGCGGACTGCCTGCTGATCAGTGAGAGTGGCATCCGGGACCGGAGCGATGTAGTCAAGCTGCAGGAATCAGGTATCCGTGGCATCCTGGTTGGCGAGACCTTGATGCGTTCAGCGGATATTGGAGAAAAAGCACGTGAACTGCTGGGGCACTCGTCTCAGCCGATTCAGTAATCATTTAAACTATCAACCTGTCAACAGAGCAGAGAAGGATCAGCGATGTCAGATACGGAGCAGCAAGTGGAACACGTTATGGTTGTGCCCACGCTTCTTTTTCACGAAGTGGGCTACTTTCAGGGATTTAACGATCAGGTGGCACCTTACCTGAAAACACTGTTTGATCCGAACTACATCAGTTTCCGGCCTCGTGATACGGTCGAGGAAGATCCCAGTTTCAAGCAACTGATTCCCTATTGCATTTTCCGCCATGAAGGCAAGATCTTCTACTATACACGGGGCTCCAAAGGGGGAGAGCAGCGATTGCACAGTAAACGTTCGATCGGGATTGGCGGACACATTTCCCTGGAGGATGACGCGAAGGAAGGTTCGACGTATCGCGAGGGAATGCAGCGCGAAATCCAGGAAGAAGTTGAGATGAATACGAACTATACAGAAGCCTGCGTTGGCTTGATAAATGACGACGAAACTGAGGTGGGGAAGGTCCACTTGGGAATAGTTCACATATTTGACCTGGAGTTGCCCAAAGTTCTACCCTGTGAAGAGTCGATTATAGAGACAGGGTTTGACTCACCAAAAAAACTGTTACAAGAGTTAGATCAGTTCGAAACCTGGTCTCAGATTTGCCTGAAAGGGTTATTTGAACTATCTTAACTCAAGTCGGCAGAAACTGCCGGTGGAAACGATGAGTCAGAGAAATCGACATACAGATTCATGAACGCGCTGGTTGCAGGACTGCATTCCAGCCGGTCTGTTCTATCAGGGAATGAGAGCAGATAAAAAATCGACAAATGTCAACACATGAGCAATGAAGTGACAAAGGAGTGTCTTCAAAATGAAAATCACATTTCGCGGATGGATTGTTGTAGGTTGTCTGTTGGCCGTTTTATCGGCGATGGCTGTATTGGGTGCTGGCGTTCATGCACAGCAGCCTGTAACCACGAAGCCGGCAGTCACCACCAATCCGGAACTGCCAGGTCAACTTTCAGAAGAGCAGTTGGGCAACCTCTTGAAAGCAATGGGTTTAACTGCGACCAAAACTAAAAAGCGGTACGACTTTCAATTCAAGGCCAATCAGAACAAGGAAGAGTGGGAGCTTTCCATGTCTGCTGTTCTGAGTGAGAATGGCGAATGGGTGTGGGTTATGGCGTGGCTGGATCCCCTGCCCCGCAGTGCCGCCGATGTTCCACGAACTGCAATGTTACGCCTGCTGTCGGACAACGATCGGATGGGCAATGGTAAGTTTTTCGCTTACATTTCCAGCAACCGTCGGTTTGTATTGCAGCGTGTGATTCCCAACCAGCGGATTACTACGAAAAAGTTTCATGAAATCCTGAGTGATCTGGGCAGCAGCGTCGTGCAGTACTACCCTCACTGGTCGACTGATAACTGGAAACGTTCATCCACTCCAGAACCTCAAGATACTGCTCAGCAGTCACCGGCCCGTCCGACTCAAACTGCTTCCGGAGCTTCGAATTTCAGTTCTCGAACGAAGAACTAACCTGCAATCAGGATTACTGTAGCTGTTTTCAGTTTCGCGGATCAAGCAACCAGTCACAGGTGCTTCGAACTGAGAAATACAGACGAGGTACGGTTAAATTCTGAGGGACAATTGAAGAGAAAACAGAATCCATTTTGAAGATGGAAACAGTCCTTGTTACCTGTATGGTGGCAAGGGCTGCTTCACGTTCGGGTTCGTGCATTTCGCGATGTAGTAGCTGATGTCTGCTTGCTGGAACTGAGTTCAACCTGCTAAACTCTTATCTCAGTAGAGTCCCAGAACAGTGAAAGATTCAGTCTATGCGCATGATTCGTTTTGAGCAATTCGGAGAGCCGACAGAGGTTCTTAAGGTCCATGAGGCTGAAGAGCCAGTTGCCAAAACGGGAGAGGTTCTGGTCCGCATGCTTGCCAGTCCTGTCAATCCGTCCGATCTCCTGAATATTCGAGGCGGGTATTCATCGCGTCCCTCACTGCCTGCTACGCCGGGTTTTGAAGGTGTGGGTATCGTCGAAGCCAATGGCGGAGGTTTACGAGGCGCTCTGTTTAAAGGGAAGCGCGTAGTGGTATTGAATCGACGGACTGGTAACTGGTCAGAAAAGGTAGTCGTGCCCAGTGAGTATGTGATACCGGTTTCCTCCCGTCTCACGCTGGAGGAAGCGGCGACATTTTTTGTCAATCCCGCAACCGCATACGTGCTGGTTAAATCGCTGTTAGATGTTCCCCGCGGGGAATGGCTACTGCAGACGGCAGCTGCTTCTGCTGTGGGGAAAATGGTAGTGCGTCTGGGAATTAATTATGGATTTCAAACGCTGAATATTGTCAGACGCCATGATCAGGCGGAGCAATTGAAAAACGCCGGTGCCAGTCATGTAGTGGTATTTAATGCAGAGCATGACAATGAACGGGTTTTGGTCGAGCAGATCAGAAAGCATCTGGGCAGCGAAACGGTGAAGTATGCCATTGATGCAGTGGGAGGCAAGACTGCTTCGACAATTGTCAGAATTCTGGCAGAGCGAGCCCGGATGATTGTGTATGGATCTTTAGATCAAACCCCACTTGATTTCATGTCGCGCGATCTCATTCGCACTGGTGCCACTCTCGAAGGATTCTGGCTGGCCCGTCATATGGAATCGCTATCACTGCCTGCCAAGTTGAGACTGGTTTCAAAGTTAACCGGTTTTATTCGCAATGGAGTCCTGGCAACTGAGATTGGTAAAGTATTTCCCCTGGAAGAGGTCGCAGAGGCGGTGACCGAAGCGGAGCGAACTGGAAAATCCGGAAAAGTTCTGATTCAGCTTTCCTGAAGAAGACTATGATTCTGAAGAGAGTTTTGTTGTGTCCGAATCATGATTCCTGAAACGAAATATCGCATGGTGAACGATCTTTATTTCCTGGTGATCTGTTTTGAACTGGTGCTCTATCTGAATTCCATGCTTTTGATCAGGGGGGTGCGCGGAATAGTAAGGCAGGCTGCCTTCCTGCAACTGCTCAAGTCAACTCTGCCGTTAACAATAATTTTGTTGACTGGTGTGGTGTTGCTGTCGACTGCCGCCGACTCATCGGACCTGGGGGTTATTCAAAAAAATCTGGAAACTTCAGGGCTGAAACAGGCATCGTCATTAAATGATTATTCTGTGATGCTGGGACTGATTTTAATTATCTCGGGTGCAGTCTTCCGTGTGGGACTTCTGCCAATTCATTTTCAGAACCGGCTGCTGTTGAAGGAAACTTCCCATTTTCAGGCAATGCTGGCGACTCTGTTTCCGGTCGCCGCTGGCTTATTCTTTCTGGTTCTGGTTGTCAGCCAGGTGATGGTCGTCAATCTGTCATCAGTAGAGCAGCTCTTGTATTTTCTGTCCCTGATCATTCTTGCAAGCTCAGCGGGTCTCCTGCTGGTTGAGAAAGAATGGAAAGGAATCCTGCATTTGATCATCATTCAAAGTGCGGGTGTTTTTCTGGCGCTGTTTTCTGCTGTCTGCTGGAAATGGCGACACGAATCATTTTCTGATGAGCCAGTATCCATTCAGCAGGCAATGCGGGCATTTACGCCGGAGCTGTTACTTATCTGGCTGGCGGTTTTCGGCCTGGCCTGTTTTCTGGATGGCGTCGGACGACGTCGGTCTGCCCTGGTATACCCGGAGCAACTCCAGGGATTTCTCATTGATCAGCGCCTGCTGGGCAGTGCTGCTGTTGTATTACTCGCATTGCTGATGGGTATTCCCGGGTCAGCGGTCTTTATCATGAACTGGCAGGCAGTCCTTAGTCTCTTCGAAATTCATCAAGAGGCTTCAAAGGGGGCGATGGCGATAGTGCACACGGGATACCTGGGGCTCAATATTGTACTGATCTTCTCTTCGACTTTGGTTGCTTTCACCTGTGCAAAGCTGATTCTACAGATCTGTTTCGCAAAGCCACTCACACGATATCGGCAAAGGCCTCACCGGGGGCTGGTGCTGATCTGTTATGGATGTGTGATTGGCGCTTTACTATTCAGTCTGCAGAGCATGGTGGGATTTTGAATCTCATCTACCCAGAGCAAGAATTTAATAAATTTTTTTGTCATCCGAATAGATTCTGTGAATGAAGACATTACCACAATGTGGGCATTCAATAGAACACCCCAGTCGGCGGGACTGAAATTCCAGTGTGGTTTTTTGACCTGGTTTATGGATTCCGAATTGAGGTGTGATTTTTTGATCACAGAACGGGCAAGGCACTTCGATTTCATTTTGCTGCATAGTGACGTTTTCCTAATCCAGAGACCAATGGAAATGCCGCACTCTATTTGAGTTTTGTTTTGGAGTCAAAATGGATTGGTGTACCTGTAGCGAAAGAAAATATTTTACGGGCAAAATCCTCTTTAAACTAAGCTTTATTTTGACACAATGGTACACATTAAGTGAACAGGTACCCAAAATTGTTCTCTGAAAAACAGCGGGGCGGCAGTTCCATGCAGGCAACCCCGTCCATCTCCATCTCTGTCCCTGAACGGGCTAGACGAAACTGCCGCCACCTGTATCTCAATTAAACAAAATTCTATGGCTCCAGACAACTGAACCGAATTTTAGAAGAGGGGTATGACAACTGTCTGGCATACCCTGAAGGATTAGTCGAAAATAATTGAAGAATCCGGAAGTGTCAGCGTGTGTAGATTTGCAGGAAATATCGTCATAATGTCGGCTACAGATCCAGGTTCCCTCGCCTCCTGACCGCTCTGGAGATTCCCGGTAGCTGGAATGATCCATCACGTCAGTGTAAGCTGAGGAACTGTTCAATCAACGCCATTTTCTCATTCATTATATTGCAGGTGCCTCGTGAGAGTAGTCACATTTGGTGAAGTTATGTTAAGGCTGGCCCCTCAGAACCATTTGAGAATCAGCCAGTCGGTGCCAGGCATACTTGAATCGACGTTTGGCGGAGGAGAACTTAACGTTGCTGTTTCCATTGCCCTGCAGGGAGGGGCCTCAGCATTTGTAACAGCTTCACCAGATAATGCCATAACGGACTCACTTATACAAGAAGTAAATAAAACAGGCGTTGATTCCAGCCTGATCCAGCGCAGTTCACGTGGACGTTTTGGTATTTATTTTGTAGAGACAGGAGCAAACCAGCGTGGAGGGACAGTGACTTACGATCGTGGGTTCAGTTCCATTGCTCTGGCGACTCCGGAGGAGTTTGACTGGAATGAGGTTTTTGAAGGTGCAACCTGGTTTCATATTACAGGTATTACTCCAGCGATCAGTGAATCAGGGGCAGCGCTTGCACTGAAGGCAGTACAGGAGGCTCAGGAGAGAAACGTACAGGTTTCCTGCGATTTGAATTTTCGTAAAAAACTGTGGAACTGGAAAAGCGAAACGAAACCGGTTGAACTGTCGAAAGAAACGATGCGATCGCTGGTTCCCTATGTGGATGTGGTGATTGCCAATGAAGAAGACGCCGATCTATCATTAGGTATCCGCGCTCCTGAATCCAATGTAGACGCGGGTGAGTTGAATGTTCAAGGTTACATTGCTGTAGCTGAGCAGATAACCCAGCAGTTTCCCAATGTTAAACAGGTGGCAATTACATTACGGGAAAGTATTTCCGCCAGTCACAACAACTGGGGGGCTATGCTGTATACTCAGAAAAAACAGCAGGCCGTGTTTGCGCCCTGCGATGCTGAGGGCAACTATTCCAGTTATCAGATTCATAATATTGTCGATCGGGTGGGTGCGGGGGATTCCTTTGCTGGCGCGTTGATCTTTGCCTTGAATACACCGGAACTGGCTGCTCCCGAGACGGCCATCCGTTACGCTGTCGCAGCCAGTTGCCTGAAGCACAGTATCCAGGGTGATTTCAATTATTCATCCCGTAAAGAGATCGAAGCGTTGATGAACGGCGCGGGATCAGGACGCGTGCAGCGTTGATGAAATTTCCGTTTACAGATCAGATCATTGAATAGAATTTTGTGTATATTATATGAATGGACGTTCTCGATAACCGGACTGCACCAAGGTAGTCAGTTTTACATTCTATCACGCGGTTCAAGCCCGATTGAATATGGGATGAGTGACTGAAATCCAGGAAAGGGTTGAGGAAGCATGCAGCGAGGATCAGGACGCCGTACCCGGCTCGAGACCCGTTTAAATGCCCTCAGTACACCCGTGTTTGCTCTCGATGCTTCACGGACAATATTGTTCTTCAACCAGGGGTGTGAGCAACTGCTGGAATGGTCGGCTGAGGAAATTCTGGGTCAGACGTGTGACTTTGCGATCGATACCGACATGGAAGAATGCGAATCGGTTTGTAATTTACTGTGCCCCCCCGCAGAAGTCTTTCAGGGAACTCGACTGGAAGTCCCCCGTTTCCTGCTCTCGCGCAGTGGGAAGACGATTCCCTGCCTCATTCGATACACTCCTTTGACAGATGAGCAACGAAAAACAAAACTGGTTCTGGGGTTCATCGAGCGGATTCAGAACCCCCAGGCACTTCCATCTGCTTCCGCTTCTCAGCAGCTGCATGCAGAACTGGCTGCTATGCGGTTATCACTGCGGAATCGGTTTCGTTTTTCGACGCTCATAGCACGTAGTCCCGGCATGCAGCGTGTACTGCGACAGCTGGAGCTGGCGATTCGAACCACACAGCCGGTCCACTTTCAGGGTGAAGCGGGAACGGGAAAAGAGCATCTGGCGCGTGCGATTCATTTTGAAAGCGAGCAGAGAAGAAAAATATTTATTCCACTCAATTGTGAAAAGCTTCCTCCCCGGGAGCTTAAGCAGACAGTGAAAAAAATCTTCGAGCGGGATTACGATGAGTCGATTCCTCTGGAACCGGGAGTCTTATTTCTGGCTGAAATTCAAAGTCTGCCGCGTGACGTTCAGGAAATGATACTGGAAAATCTGCAGGCGAAAGCGGCCAATGTGCATGTCAGATTAATGACCTCCAGCCCGATACCTCTTCAGAATCTATTGGACCAGGAAGCGATTCTGTCTGAATTTTTCTATTTCATTACAACGATGGAAATCCAAGTGCCGGCGCTACGGGAAAGAAGGGAAGATCTGGAGCTGTTAGCGCAGCACTTTCTGGAAAATGAAAACCGTTATCAGCAGAAACAGGTCAGTGGTTTTGCACCCGGGGTCTTGTCATTATTTCAGGATTACTACTGGCCAGCTAATCTGGATGAGCTGACCCGGGTTATCCAAGGTGCGTTTGAGGCGACTGCTGAGCCAGTCATCACGCGTGATGCTCTCCCGCTACGGTTCAAAACCGGGGTCGATGCTCGTTCACTAGGGCCTGCAGTGTTGGCTCCGTTACGCACTCTGGAGGAATCTCTCGGTCTGGTTGAAAAAGAACAGATTCTGCTCGCATTAGAACTGTCCAGAAATAACCGGACCGAAGCTGCACGCATGCTGGGGCTGACCCGTGCCAAGTTATACCGGAGGATGGAAGCGCTTCATATCAGCTTAGATGAGACTTAATAGACGCCAAAAGTTGTGAAAATGGGTATATTGCGTCGTCTAGTGTTTTGTTTTCAGCAGAGATTAGTTCCGAATCAGGAATTTGAAAATTGGGATTTGCGCAGATGCCAACATGAGTACAATTCTGCATCCTCACTTGAGTTATCAGATATAGTTTCCTGCAGGAGTGGTCGGTTGAAAATTAAGAGTCGAGCTTTACTGGGTATTCTGAATTCCCTGATTGTCTTTGTGATCCGCATGATTTTTAAGACAACGCGGCTGGAGTTTATTGGTGACAGTCTTGATCGGTGTCCATTTGCAGATACGGGTTCGGATCGTTTTCTGTATAGTGTATGGCATGATTCAGTGATACCCCCGCTCTTCTGTAATGTGGAACATAACAGTGTGGCTCTGATCAGTCAGCACCGGGATGCAGATACCATTGAAGCGATGCTAAAGGCAGCTGGCATGGGTGCTATTCGCGGTTCAACTACGCGTGGCGGTGCAAGTGCCATGAAAAAATTAATGAAATCAGCAGAGGGTAAGCATGTGGTGATTACCCCTGATGGACCACGGGGACCGCATCACACAATGAAGTCGGGGATTGTGTTTCTGGCATCACATTCGGGACGAAGTATTATTCCCAATGCGTTCGCCGCATCGCGTTGCTGGAAATTTCAGGGAAGTTGGACCAGTATCTGGATTCCCAAGCCGTTTGCGACAGTTTATTATCTCGTCGGGAATCCCATTCACGTCCCGGAAGATATTTCCCGGGAAGAAATGAGAGAGTACACTGATCTGGTGCAGGAAAAAATGGAAGAACTGGAACGGGAACTGGAGCGGCATCTCGCAGGTTCTGTACCGGAACAGCCAACGGTGCCGTATCGAAAAGCCGCCTGAACATCAGCGGCCAAGTATTTTTTGCTTTTCTGATTGTTTCGAAGTGACAAAATTGCATTCGCTTACCCGGGCGGTATAACATGACGCATTGCTCGGCATGATCAGGTATCCTGCCACTGCGCTCGTTTGATTTCGGTTTAAGCTCTATGTCACTTAAAGTCACAAATATCCGCCTGCCAGTCGAATTTCCCGAACAAGAACTTGCAGAAAAAATTGCACAACAACTGGGCATCAATGCGGACGAGATTCAAAACTATCGAATTCTCCGGAAAAGTCTGGATGCACGTTCCAGACATGATTTACGATTCGTTTACTCTGCAGAAGTGACTCTCCCCGATGAGGCGGGAGTCTTGAAAAAGCTGCGGGATGATTCCTCAATTCAAGAGCATTCCGAGGCGCCTTTCCATGATCCGGCCAGTGGTACACAGCCGCTGGAAGAGCGACCTGTGGTTGTCGGCTCGGGACCTGCTGGCCTTCTGGCGGGATATTTTCTGGCCCTCAAAGGGTATCGCCCACTCATTCTCGAGCGTGGCTTTCCGGTCAAGGAGCGGGTTCCGGAAATCAGACGTTTTGACCGGGGAGAAAATTTCCATAGAGAAAACAACTACCTGTTCGGCGAAGGGGGCGCAGGCTGTTTCAGTGATGGGAAACTGACCTGCCGTTTGAGTGGTCCGGATGTGCAATGGGTTCTGGACCGTTTTGTCGACTGTGGTGCGCGCTCCAGTATCGTTTACGAGCATCGTCCCCACCTGGGAAGTAATAAACTTCCCATGATCTGTCGCAACTTTCGCCGTAAAATTGATGCATTGGGTGGTGAATTTCGCTTCGAATGTCGCCTGGAAGGGTTGGACGTTGTTAATGGCCAGGTTCAGGGAATCATGACGTCATCTGGTTATCTTAAGACCTCACATGTGATTCTTGGTATTGGACACAGCGCGCGTGACACCTATCAGATGTTGTACGAACTGGGCGTACCCATGTTTCGTAAAGCGTTTCAGCTGGGACTCAGAATCGAACAACCTCAGGAACAGGTCAACCAGCATAAATATGGTCGCGAAGAGTATCTTTCACTCCTGGGTGCTGCCGACTATACCATGATCACTAAAGGAAAACGCGATCTGTATACATTTTGTATGTGTGCAGGAGGAATTGTGATGCCCAGTGTTTCGGAGCCGGAGATGTTCTGTACTAATGGCATGAGCAATTCACGACATGATACCGGGTATGCCAACAGTGGTGTCATGACGACGATTTATCCGGAAGAATTTGGCAGCGAGCATCCTCTGGCGGGGGTCGAACTGCAGAGGAAATATGAATCTGTTGCGTATGCATTGGGAAAGAAAAATTATCTCTGTCCGATCCAGCGCGCGGGAGATTTCCTGAATCAGAAGAAGACCGATTCGAGCTTTTCGTATGCGGGCACGTACCAGCGCGGTGTGGTTCCCACAGAGCTACATCAGGTCCTTCCGCCTGTGGTTCTCTCACAAATTGAAAACGGATTGCCTGTGATGGATCAGAAATGGCGGGGTGGATTCCTGGCAAATGCGGTACTGGTTGGTCCGGAAATGCGGGGCAGTTCCCCCGTCCGCATCGATCGGGAACGAGATACCTATCAGGCCCCCGGCTTTCGAGGGTTATATCCTGTCGGAGAAGGTGCCGGCTACGCGGGCGGAATTGTTTCTGCAGCCGTTGATGGGTTGCTGAGTGCCAAGAAACTGGTAGAGGAATTTGCCCCACCAGGATCCGCTGCTGAAAAACTTATTCACCATCAATGATTCGATTAATTGACTGGTCAATTGCGGCGAGATACTGATCCAACTTCTCGAACAGTTCCTGTGAGAACTCGTCGGTCTTTAATAGCTCCGCAGCCTGATTCCGCACGCTGATATCCTCGACGCGTCGTTTTTCGACGCCGTCAGGTAGCTCTCGAACCAGGCGAATCATCTGCTCACTCACGGGAATAAAACCCAGCTCCAGATGCTCTACCAGTTCAGAAATGAGCCGCTCGGAATCCGAGAACATTTCCCGTAATGTCAGTTGACTGAGCGCACGTTTCACGATTCCTGTCTCCCTTCCAAAGATCAAAGGATATTGATATTAGACAGGTGATCGCTGTAGAGGGTCAAGAGTATTTTTGATTCAGCTTTGATTAAGATTGATTCAGGCAGTGCTTCTGTTCAAATGGGATCTGAACAAAGATCTGTAGATACGTCAGTCTTCAGATTAACTTACCAACATGCGACCAGATTTCGTCACCAATCTCCTCGATTGATCGGAGCGTCTCATTCTGCAGGCATTCAATTTTCTGCCAGTGCTGATTCTCTTCAGCCAGTTGCAGATAGACTTCTCGAACATTCGCCAGATAAGACTGATCTGCTTCCTGCAGGTCAGTGACTTTCTCTGTATAAGAGCGTGCCTGTTTTTCGGCGACCAGTTTTTGCGCGTAGTCTGCAGGGAGATCCAGAAGGATCGCGAGGTCCAGACGGGGCATTTTATAAATCGCGAACTCAATCTGTTCAATCCATTCGATGAACTCATTCCGCTCTGCTCCGGATAATTTGGCTCCCTGGTGAGCTACATTCGAAGGGATGTAGCGGTCAAATATCACAACATCGCTGGTTTCGATGGTGTTCAGGATGTGAGATCGGGATTCAAAACGATCACCGGCATACAACAATGAAGCAAGAAAAGGATTGACTTCATCCAGCTCGCCAAATCGACCATTCAGGAAGTCCCCAATCGATTTCCCAAACAGTGTCTGGTCGTAACGGGGAAAACCGATCAGGCTGGATTTGATTCCTTCCGCCTGACAGCGGGCATGTAACCTGCCTGCCTGGGTCCCTTTTCCAGAACCATCAATCCCTTCAATCGCAATGATGACTGCCACTCAATATCTCTTTCTCTTTATAAAACGGATTTCTATTGTCAATTGGAATTGTTTATAGATGGCAGCCCAGTTCAATGTCAGGTCACGCAACAGCGATCAGGGGGAAGTACGATCTGCTTCGAGAAATTCGAGGTGGTCCCTGATGCCTCGCGCATATACGAATTTTCCCAGGTCTGCTTTCGTTCCCTGACATATTACGGGGGCATACCAGCGATCGGTACCACGTACCCAGCCGGGCCGCTCGTCACATTCGCGTTCAATCATTACTTCAAGATCGCGATCAATTAAAGTGTGATAGAACTTTTGTGCCAGCGATTGTTCCAGGTCTGCCAGTTTCGCACAACGTTCCTGACGAATCTGAGGTGAAACCTGATCTTCATATGTTGCAGCCGGAGTACTCTTTCGGGCACTGAAGGGGAAAATATGAATTTTCATAAAGGCTGCTTCTTCACAGGCTCGCATGGTTTCTGCAAATTCTTCGTCTGTTTCGCCGGGGAATCCGACAATCACATCTGTTGTAAAGGATGGGTGATCCAGTCGTTCACGCATGCATTGCAGTTTTTCCAGAAAGCGGCTGACATGGTAGCGACGTTTCATCCGTCTCAGGACTGTATCAGAACCACTCTGGAGTGAAGGATGGAACTGTGGACATAGATGTTCGCAATCTGCTGCGGCTGAGATAAAATCGTCGTTAATTTCTGCCGTTTCCACACTGGAGAGTCGCATCCTCCAGTCGCCTGGAATCTGATCCAGTTTACGAAACAGATGCCACAGCCGAAACGGAGGCTTCCCCGATTTTCCTCGTGTTGTGTCGACTCCATAATGACCGACGTGGATTCCTGTCAGCACGATTTCCTTGAAACCGTTATCGACCAGTCGCCGCACTTCAGCTTCAATATCCTCCGGGGATCGACTCTGCAGGCCTGGTCGGACGGAAGGGATAATGCAGTAAGTACAACGCAGGATACAACCATCCTGTACCTTCACGTACGCTCTTTTGCGTCCTTCAAATTCAGAAATACCGGTAGGCATATCGACGATGCCATGCCGTTCCAGAATGTCAGGCAGTTCTCGTTTATCGGTTACGACTTCGAATACTCCTGGTAGCTCAGAAACTGTTTTCGGATCACGAGTGGCGTAACAGCCCATCACCAGAATTTTCGTCCCGGGATTCTTCTTCGCCAGATTCCGAATCAGCTTACGACCCTTGGAATCACCGGTGGCAGTGACTGTGCAGGTATTGACGACACACAGGTCAGCTGTTTCCGCTTCGCCAGCCTCGCGATAGCCGTTCTTCTCGAGTGCTTCTTTGACCAGTTGCGTTTCGTACTGATTCACCTTGCAGCCCAGTGTCACCAGTTGGCAGGTTTTATCTTTTCCGGGAGTATGAAGTTGAGTGAGTGTCATAATAATGCAGCTGTATTTAAACAGATGTTTTGTACTGTGAGCGGCTCTGCCTCACGATGTTGGGCTTGTACATTTCAATCGAGCCGAACGGGAAAATAGCTCGGAAACCATGACTTATCGGAATTTATCGTATTCCATCTGGAAATTCATCAAGTCAGGTCGCATAGTATAATCAGAGTCAAACCAGACTTCGAGCGGCAGAAACCAATTGTCTGATCCGTTTACAGGAATAAGCGTTTCACTGTATCTCTCCGACTGAAAGCAAAGTTATGTCGTTTCGATCACTCCACTATAAATCGTTTATGAATCAAATGTTAAGAATAATTCCGGTGATTGCCGTGTTTGTGACGACACTACCACGGTCTGCTGCAGTACGTGCAGAGGAGTTAGACTCTCAAGTGTACCCCAACGCAGTGGTCGCCGCAGATCATCCGCTGGCCAGCGCTGCAGGAATCGCCATCCTGAAGGCTGGTGGCAATGTGGTTGATGCGGCTGTGGCGACGTCATTTGCGCTCTCTGTTCTCAGGCCCGCGAGTTGTGGGCTGGGAGGCGGTGGTTTCATGGTGATCTGGGATGCTGAGCAGCAGAAATCAACGGTCATTGATTATCGTGAACGCGCACCGGCTGCTGCTACACCTGATATGTATTCGCGGCTGCCCGGTTCTGAGAAGCAACGTCAATTGGCCAGTCGACAAGGGCCTCTGGCAGTGGCAGTTCCCTGTAATGTTGCCGGTTTATGCTACGCTGTCAAAGAGTATGGTAAGCTGGATTTGAAGACGGTGATGCAGCCTGCGATTCTGATGGCTCGTCGAGGCGTTCCTATTAATGACCACATGCGATCCGTACAGAATTCGATGTTAGCTCGAATGAAAAAAGGAGTTTTGGATCAAAAAGAGTTTCAGCCACTGATTGATGAATATCTGAATCATGGCAAACCGTGGAAAGAGAAAGCTCGTTTTTTCAGTCCACAGTTGAAGGCGCTGGAACTGATTGCCGAAAACGGTCGTGCCGGTTTTTATGAAGGCCCTGTGGCTGATGCAATTGTTGCGACCTGCGGGAAGCAGGGTGGTGGAATTCTGACCCATCAGGATTTAAAGGATACCGAGCCGATCATCCGGAAACCTCTCGCAACTACTTTCGATGGATATCAGATTCTGACAATGCCCCCCCCTTCCAGTGGGGGTATTGCGATTATTGAGTCCTTCAATATGATCGATGCTCTGGAAAAGCAGGTTCTGAAACACCCTTTTGCCGAATTAAAATATCATTCACCTCAGGAAATTCACTTCCTGACGGAGGTCATGAAGCATGCGTTTGCAGACCGGGCCGAGTACCTGGGGGACGCTGACTTTGTTCCAGTTCCCCTGGAGAGGTTAACAGACCCGAAATACGCATCCCGCCTGGCGGCCCGCATTGATGCAAAGCAGACGAAAAAGCTGACTGACTATGGACGGTATCTTTCCCCCAAAGACAGTGGGACCAGCCACTTTTCGGTGATGGATGCAGCGGGCAATGCTGTGGCGTGTACCGAGACAATAAATCTGACATTTGGGAGTTACATTGTGATTCCAAAATACGGGATTGTCATGAATAACGAAATGGATGATTTTGCAGCCATCCCCGGCAAACCCAATGCTTTCGGCCTGCTTCAGAGTAAAGCCAACGAGATCGAACCGGGAAAGAAACCACTCTCCAGTATGTCGCCTACGATTGCAGTCAAAGAGGGCAAAGCAGTCTTTTCTGCAGGTGCCTCAGGAGGCCCGCGCATTATTTCCAGCACGCTGCAGGTGCTGTTGAATATGATTGTATTCGGGATGCAGCCTGAACAGGCAGTTGAGTCTCCTCGGATTCACCATCAATGGGTACCAGAAGACCTGCTGCTGGAAGAGGAACTGTATGAGCAGGCAGGAGGCCAGCTAAAACAGTTCGGCCATACGATCAAGAAGAGTTCCAGTCTGGCTGCGACCCAAGCTGTTTCACGTCGACCGGATGGATTGCGGGGACATAGCGATACGCGAAAACATGGCGTTGCAGCTGGATATTAATGGGCGAACGAAACTGCTGTTCAAACTAGTCTATTTATCTGCTGCGGTCAGTTTCTTTTCGATCTCTGCCTGTGTTTCTGTCAGCTGTTGTTTGACGACTTTCGACTCTTCTACCTCGGCACGTTTTTTCAACGCATTAATAGATTCCCGGGTTCCGATTGCCTGCAAGATATTGCAGGCCTGGATTCGCATAGAGCTGTCAGGATCATCCAGTAATCGTAGTACTGGTTTTTCTGCGATGGATCCCATGATTTTGAGAGCGGTGCGTGCATCTTTCATGTCTGCGCGGTTGGGCAGACGGCCGACCAGGATTTCAGCCATCGTTTCTGAGTGAATGGTTGGCATCAGTTGGATGATATCTTCGCGAACCAGGGCAGAGTTCTCTTCTTCCAGTAAATTTGCAAAGGCAAACGTCGCTTCGTCCGTATACCAGACCGACATGGCGTTGATATGCTCTTTCATTCGAAAACCTTCTTTGGCCGCCGGAAGTGTCTCTGCTAACACGGTAGATACTCTGGCAAGATTTTCCGTGTCCGGTTTCATTGTGACCAGTTTTTTGCAAGCCGTGTCATGGGCAAAAGAACTGGTTCCAGATATCACACGCAGTGCCCAGTCGATCGTATCTTCATCTGGTTGCGGTTTTAAATCCCGATCATTTCTTTTCGGGCCAGCAGTGTCTTTCGGTTTCATCTCCGGCTTAGGAGTAGTGGAATTAGGTATGTTCTTTAGAGAACTGGAATTTGCAGAAACTTTTACTGAAGGATCAGGCGTCAGAGAATTCGATTTCTGTTGGAGTGCGAGTGCATTCAAAGCCTCAGGCTGGACTTCGATCGTGATGATCCGGTTTTGGACATCAATCTCTTTCATTTTTCCGCAATTGATTTTCTGGGCAAATGCAAACAGATCTTTCGGGACCTGATGTAATATCAGGATCAGTTGCTGATCCCTGCTGAAAAAATCAACCTTTCCGTTTTCTGTTGGAACGGGTGACGTCTGATCATTCTGCTCAGTTGAATTCAGATAAGCAGACTGCATATTTTTCTGTAGCAGCGAAACGGCTTCTGTTTCGTTGCCGTTAAATCCACGCACAATGACGGCCACACCAGGCTGCTCTGTGTCCAGAGTCCTTTTGCGGATTTCGCTTAGCAGGTCTGTCTCAGGTGCCAATGTTACTGGTGTTTCTGTTTTCGACTGCATTGCAGGAGCTGGGGGCTCCTTTACCACTGTCGTCTCTGGATCCGTCGCTGGTTGGGATTGAGATAACCGGGGGCTGGCAGGCGCTAGTCGGGGCGCAGGGGCAGCCTGATTATTTGAAGGCGCGAATGGGTTGGAATTGGTGCGTTGCTGACTGGTGTCAGATCCGCCGCAACCTGGCGCAATAAATATCGAAGAAATCAGAAGGAAGGACGGAATGATGTTTCTAATGTTGGCCAGCATGGAACTACGATTCTGTTGAAATGATAAAGGCAAACAGGCAGTGCGTTTGATTGATATAGATTTTACGTTATCTGAAGCAAACAGGATCAAACAAAATTTGATATCTGGTCAAATAGACATGGAAAATCTGGCAGGGTTCAGGGGGCGTTCATATGTATATATGCTATCTGCGCGTTCCTACCTCTGCAAGAGTTGTCAGCTTATCTATTTTAAAGATATTTATTTTATGCTGTTTTAACCGGGTTACGCCCAGTACTGTGATATTTTTGCCCTGAGGAAAGAAACACTTTCCTCTAAATCTTTCATTCCATTCACTCCATCTTCAATGCTGATCCAGCTGTCGAAGCCGACCTGTTTCAGTTGTGAGAAGATGGTGTCATAATCATTGAGACCTTTTCCAATCACTCCATGACTGAGTCGATTGGCATAACCCAGGCTGTTTTCTTCCTTACGCAGGTCTTCAATCGTGCCCGCAGTCAGATAACGGTCACTGGCATGCATGCTGACCACGCGGTGCTTAATTCGTTCCAGAAGTTCCAGAGGATCTTCGCCAGCCAGGATTGTATTACTCGGATCAAAATTAACTCCGAAGTTCGGTGAATCAATGCGGGACACAAGGTCGCAGAACACATCTGCCATCTGTGCGAATTCCGGATAATCCCAATAGTTGTCCTTGTAGTGGTTTTCGATAATCAGTGTCAGTCCCAGTTCTTCCGCCAGTGGAAGACAGGCTTCGATCGACGAGACGGCATATTGAATTCCATCTTCTCGGGAAACTTCAGGCCTGCGTTGACCTGAGAGGACTCGACAATATTTTCCTCCGAGGGCAGCCGTCATTTCCATCCAGAACTTTTCGCGTTCGATCTGTTCATTCCGAAACGCCTCATCAGGGTGTGTGAAGTCGGGGGAACAACACATCATCGGGATTTCCAGCCCCTGATCGCTGGCCATCTTTTTGGCTGTCGGCCAGAAATTCTTATCTTTCATTTCCAGAAAGCCGGCATAAAACTCCAGGCCGTCAATATCCAGGGTGGCAGCCAGATCGATCCACTGATGTAGAGTCATCTCGCCGGTCAGGCATAGTTCATCCATAAATGCTTTAGGAAATGCGGCGAGTTTTGGCATCAAAGGTTCCATCAAGTTACAGTATTATTTAAATCGAGAATGATCTTCAGCAGCTATAGAGATCAACTTTATGGCGTTAATATCGCTTTCACGATCTCACCTGAGTGCATAGTTTCAAATGCGGTATTCCATTCACCCAGGGACCAGGTTCCACCGATTATGGGTTCGATGTTCAACTGTCCTGTCGTCAAAAGGCGAATCACTCGCTCCCAGATCGGCCAGTTATGGCTGAAGCTGCCTTGCAGTCGAATACTCTTCTGTACGAGAGGGTCGAGAGAGAATCCCAATGGTTGTGGCCCCCAGCCGACCTTGCTGATCCAGCCACCTGGACGGACAATTTCCAGCGACTTTTTCAATGTCATAGAGACACCGGCGGCATCGACGACGCCATTTACTCCCAGTCCGTCCACTTCGTAAGCCCAGTCGTCAACTCCCTCGATGACCGGCTGGCATCCATAATATCGCTCAGCAATTTCCAGGCGTCCCTTATCTCGCTCCAGTCCCACCACGGCAACTTCTGCTCCCTGCAGTCGCGCCATAGCTGCACAGAGTAAGCCAATCGGTCCCGGTCCGAAGACCACGATGCGATCGCCGGGTTGGATTTCTCCATTCATGACGACGGCATTAAATGCAACGCAGCAGGGTTCGGTGAGAGCAGCTTTTTCCAGTGGTAAACTGTCCGGAACACGATGCAGGCAACGCGCGGGAACACGCACAAAACTTGTCATGGCGCCATTCACACCATAACCGAATCCCTTACGGGTTGGATCCAGATTGTAGCGGCCTTCACGTGACATCGGGTTGTCTGGATCGATGATGGCTGCCGTTTCGCTGACAACGCGGTCTCCCTCGGTCCAGTTCTTAACGAGGTCTCCAGTTTTGAAGATCTTGCCGGCAAATTCATGTCCGAGAACTACGGGATAATTCACAGGCCAGCTATGATCTGCCGTCCATTGATGCAGATCACTGCCGCAGACGCCGACCGCTGCCACTTCCAGCAGCACTTCGTCCGGGCCGATTTGCGGTACCGGAATTTCCTGCAGTTCCACGGAGTTTGCTTCAGGGGCATAGTTGACGACAGCAGTTTGAGTTAATACAGCCTGGCTCATTTTTGACCTCCGATGGCGACATCACCGTATGCGTGAACTTTTTCACAAATCAGCCTTAACGAGTCTTCCAGGTTCCCACCCGCGGTTTTGAAAGAATCCGCGTCAATGGTCAGTGGGGCTCCCAGTACGACGAGTGGGGCGCCATACTCGGGCGTCTGGATTGCCTGTTCCAGGGAGAGTCCTCCGACCGCCTGCACAGGTATGCTGACGGCTGCCACGACTTCTTTCAGTTGATCCAGAGGACTTGGCATTCGTTCGCCGCGAGCGGCAATCCCGCGACGTTCATCATAGCCGACGTGATGGATCACGTAATCACAGCCCAGGTCTTCTAACCTTCTTGCAGCGGGAACCATGTCATCTGCCAGATTATCGCCCATGACTTTTACACCATGGTCTTTTCCAGCCTGGACGACACAGTGAATGGTTTCTTCGTGTGCTCGTGACATAACTACAACGTGGGTTGCACCCGCTTTGGCCATCATTTCCGCTTCCAGATAACCACCATCCATGGTTTTGAGGTCCGCGACGATTGGCGTTTCTGGAAAGTTTTTGCGCAGTTCTCTTACACAATTTAAGCCTTCAGCCAGGATCAGTGGTGTGCCTGCTTCCAGCCAGTCAACACCGGCTCTCATCGCCATTGCCGCTGTCTCCAGAGCCTCTTCAATGTTAGTCAGATCTAATGAAATTTGTACGATCGGCTTCATGAAAATAGGATCACTTTCTTTCACTGTAGAAATCGGTAGACAGTAATATGTTCACTCATCAGATGCTTCTCGCATGAAGCGAATCTCCGGGCAGATAAGCTCGACTTAATTCCCATCCTATCGGAAGAATTTGTGAAATGCGATCGCCCGAAGTGAGTCTGAGGAGAAAATTAAAAAGTGTACAGAAGGATATGTTCTTCAGGTGCGGAGATAGAGTCAGTCTCCGTAAGCGTTAAAGTTTAACAGCTAACTGCGCAGTCATGTGGATTTTGCTGGTTTTGAGGTAAATTCTGGTCGTTCGGCATCCGATTCGATAAGAGGCGTGTTGTGTCACGCATGCGGGATAATTGAATGAGACTGGATGAATGTAGGACAGCCAGAAATGCCTTCTGAATTATTAGATGACTATCAGGTACAAGACCATCTGCACGAGCACCAGTCAACGTTTGGAGTTCGGGCAATTGTCATTTTAATCATAGCACTGGCGGGTGGAATATTTTGTGCCCAGTGGGTACGTGGCGTTCGAGTGGAGAGCTATGTGGGCTCTTTGCAGGCTCCTAAGAAAATTATCACAGCGAAAAACGATGCCATCATTCAGGAAATTCATGTCCAGGAAGGTCAAACGGTTTCCAGCGGAGAAACAATATTAACGCTGTATGATCGAAGCCTTGAGAAGAGCTGGAAGTCGAAACAGCAGGAACTGGTGATGCTGGAATCTGAGCTGGAGCAGTCTAAAGCGAAGAGTGAAGTCGAACTGGCTTTACGCAATAAAGAAATTGAATCGGAAGTCTTTAATGCCAAATTGAAGTCGTCTCAATATCTAAAAGAAAAATATATCCATCAGATAACCAATCTGGCCTGGCAGGACTTCCTGCAGGACTATGACTCCATTTCGAGTAACGGATCCAATGAGGATGTCTTTCGTTCGCTGGTCTATGAAAGCCGATTGCCGGACGAAAATAGAATCACAGCCATGCTGCGGCAGGAATCTGCCCGAAATTCAGCTGAAGTATTTGCGGCACGCGTCAAGCTTTGTGAAGATCAGATGGACGAATTGAAGTCAATCCAGCGGAAACTACCAGCTCAAATTCGTGTTGCCATGGGAGTGGAAGTCATTAAAAATCGTCTGGATCGAGTGAAGGAGGAATTGAAACAACTGGAATCACAGCGAGATGCTTTGCAACTGAAAGCCGGTAAATATGGAACCGTCGGTATCTTTGCTAATGAAAAAGGGGATCCTGTCAAGAAAGGTGCTCCGATTGTGGAACTCTTTGACAAAGAGCATCCTTTTCTTGTCGTGGAAGTGCCCTCCCGGAAAATCAGCCTGTTTGACGAAGGGAAAGAAGTCAAAATCATGTTTTCCGGAAATTTGAAAGGCAAAGGTACCATTCAGAGAATTTCAGAGCAGGCAATTCAACAGCCTGGTTCGACAGAAAGTATTATTCTGGTATATATTGAGCCTGCCGGACCTCTCTGGCCTGAATTCCCTATGGGAACCACCGTCGATGTCACGTTAGTGAAATAAAGCTGACATTGACAGGAATCCAGTCCCAGCCTGCGAAATGAGCGAAATTCTAACTCTAGGCAGGCCCTGCTCTTCCGTCATTTATCGTTTTACAGGCCTATTTTCGACTTGAATTTACACCATAAAAGATACAATATTTGTCAATTCTGGTGATTAATATCAGGAGTGGTTTTTTCACCGGATACCTGAAACGGCTCTCTCACCTGCTTGAAATTCCTGGCCAGGGAATTAACCAGAGAGAGTTCAGGGAGTTCTTTAACAAATTGGGTCGCGCGGCTGCAGGAAGCTGGTTCGCCGAGTTTCATTCTCAAAACTTTTAGCGTGAGGAGAAGACCGTTGGGTATTTCAGCTACAATTCCTTTTTCAGCAGAAGAAGCAGACAGACTATCAGTCGATGCTATAGAGGAGATGAGGCTGCGCACCTGGGCAAGAAAGAACTACATTGATGTATCGCAGCGCGATGATCTATGGCACCCCGTCATTCTGGATGAGATGCTACGCATCGATCAGGAGTAATCCCGGTTGCTCGGAACTCCAGTCAAAAACTCATTCATGGGAACAATAGCGTCTCCAACTTTGTCAGACCAGATTCAGATAGAATTGGAGGCGCTACGAAAGTCCGGAACTGTCAAAGCCTGACTCTAGAGCGCATCACATTTAACCATAGCGTCTCTCAGTCTATTATACTCGGTCCAAATGGTCCTGGAGACGCTACAGTAAAACTGGACACAGTCTAAAACTCTGCCAGAATCGGCAGGATCTCTCTCTGGCGTTCCCCTGCTGTTACATGCACCTGATGCTGTACGTCGATGAAAACATTGATTTCGCTGCGCACGCCAAATTCCGGGAGATAGATTCCCGGTTCAATCGAGAAACAAGTTTGGGGTAATACCAGTCGTTCTTCATGAGTTTCCAGGTTGTCCATGTTCGCCCCATTGCCGTGCGTTTCCTGCCCGATGCTGTGACCGGTTCGATGCACAAAATATTCGCCATAGCCGGCAGCTTCAATCACATCACGGCATGCCTGATCAACCTCCCAGCCTTGCAGCGGTTTGTCTGATTGAAACGAGTATTCCACCAGTGTGATTCCCGCATCGCGTGCTGCTGCTACAATCTGAAATATTCGCGAGTACTTTTCCGGAACTTCTTTGCCGGTGAATCCGACACGGGTCATATCACTGTAAACGCCACGTGGCACATCCAGTTTGGCCCATAGATCGATCAGAACAAATTCATTTTTCCGAATTAATGTTTCCTTACCTGTCCCGGTTTCGTAATGCGGGTCGCCACTGTGTGCTTCGCGCGCGACGATGGGAGGGTGATAGGTAGTCAATCCGGTCTCTTGAAAATGCTGCATGATCACATCACACACCGCCTGTTCTTCTACACTCCCCTGCTCTCGGATTTGGGTCGCTAAAAATTGCCAGGCAACTTCAAAAGCTTTGTCGGTGTGGACTCCCGCCTGTTGATGCAACTCCCACTGTTCCTGATCCCAGACTGCTTCGAACAGTTGTACCAGATCGCCTGAGGGAACAATGGACTCAACCGATTCTCTTACAAGTTCAACCGTGCCTGCGTCGACACGGGAAATATACGGATTCGCATTGCGTGGTGAGTATTCCATAGCGACCCGTCTGGCCTTATGCAGGATTGATTGGATGCCCGCTTCCAGCTCCTGCCATTTCAGATAGATGATTTTCTTACCCGGTAAATGATCGAGAGCTTCTGATTCGATACGATGAACCAGTTTGACTGGCTCGCCAGAACGGGGAATAAAGTAAAAAAAGCGGCGTGAACCCATTGCTTCATTGGGGATATCAAGAATTCTGCGGGCCAGAATATTATTTCCGCGAAAATCATATAGCAGCCAGCCATCCAGAGAAAATTGTTCCAACGCGGCTTGTACCTTAGAAAGTTCGAACATGATAGTACTGCCTGCTTTTTGAGGTTTTAATGAACGGATCAATAGAAAAGGTTGTTAATCAAATCAATGTAAGACGTTAGATGTTTTATTTCAAGATGGGAGATACGGGACATTCTTTATAATCAGGCGGACTTCCCGGAAAAACGGCTTGATTCGAGACGCTTTCTGTTGCCAATCGCAGTTGCGGTCAGGACAATATCGCCAGCAGACCAAAGTCTGTTTTTCAATATCAATTATCGAACCTGTCTTGAAACTGAGGAGAGAAGACGATTTCCACTGTATCGACTGAGCTTGCTTACCAGAAATGTATTTCGCCTGCCTGCGAGGCGACTTATTCCCTGGACGAAGTCTTGACCAGCTGCCCCAAGTGTGGCGAATTGCTGGATGTGACTTATCACTGGGATCAGGTTCCGGTGCCTCAGTCACTGCGCGAGTTTGAGAAACGCTGGAGCACGCGAAACAATCCCATTGATTTCAGTGGCGTCTGGAGATTTCGGGAATTATTGCCATTTGCACATGACGATCAGATTATCACGATTGGCGAAGGTCAGACCATGCTGAAAGCATCGGCTTCAGTCGCGCGATACGCGGGGCTGAATGAAGATGGCTTATTCCTGCAGTACGAAGGTCTAAATCCCTCAGGCAGCTTTAAAGATAACGGGATGACCGCCGCTTCAACACACGCGGTAATGGTAGGGGCAAAAGTGGCCGCTTGTGCTTCGACTGGGAATACCAGTGCTTCACTGGCGATCTATTCCAGTGTCGCTCAGAAGTTCAAAGTCGTCGTATTTGTCGGCAGTGGCAAAATCGCGTTTGGGAAATTATCACAGGCGCTCGACTATGGTGCCAAGACTTTACAAATTCAGGGAGACTTCGATGATGCGCTGGCCCGAGTGCGTGAGGTCTGTACCCAGGAAGGGATTTACCTTTGTAACAGCGTGAATCCATTTAGACTGGAAGGTCAGAAGTCGATCATGTTTCGTGTACTAGAAAGTCTGAACTGGGAAGTACCAGACTGGATAGTGGTACCTGGTGGAAATCTCGGCAATTCCAGTGCCTTCGGTAAAGCATTTATGGAACTGAAACAACTCGGGTTGATCGATCGCATCCCTCGACTGGCGATCATTAATGCCCAGGGAGCCAACACCCTGTATCAACTCTATGAACAACATGGCATGCGCTGGAACGGAGGAAATTATGATCTTGATCAATCAACGGACTTTTTTACACAAATGGATAAAGAGAACCGCCGTGCTTCAACATTGGCCAGTGCGATTGAAATTAACCGGCCTGTGAATTTTTCGAAGGCATTACGAGCGCTGGATGTCTGTGATGGGGTTGTTCGTGAAGTGGATGATCAGCAGATTCTGGATGCGAAAGCGCAAGTCGGTGCAGGTGGACTCGGCTGTGAACCGGCAAGTGCAGCCAGCGTTGCCGGAGCGAAACTACTGAAGAGTGAAGGGGTCATTGCTGCCGGTGATCGCGTCGTCTGTATTTTAACAGGACATCAGCTGAAAGACCCAAATGCCACTGTTGCCTATCATTCAGCAACTGATGAACATATGGATGAAAAACTGTCGAGCCACGGAGTGAATACAGCTCCTTTTTCCAACGGACCTATTGTCGTTGAGAATGATTTAGATAAAATAATAGAAGTCATTCGCTCGTTTTGAGGTGACTATTATAATACTGAAAAGTTGCATTTCGATTCTTTTTCCTGACACAGTGGACTGTGTATCGGGTGGAGATAAATATTATTGGTAATTCCACTGTTAGTGGAAAAGAGTGTAAGGGGCACGGGATGAGTTCACCCTTTGAGGAACTGGAATACCTGGCTGATTTTCTCCCTGAAGAAGGAGAGTCTGTGATTGTTTCACGCAATCATGGTGAGCTGATCTGCGAGAATTTTCAGAAGGAGCGTCCTCTTGACGAAATGGCGAGTCCCGAGTTTTATGGCCATCTTGTACATGCGAATGAGCGCCTGAATGCACTGGTTGCCCGCCCCGTGTGGATCTCAATACTGGCTTGGTTCTGGATTTGTGTCATCTTCCATGAGAGATTGAACTGGGGCTGGGGTGGCTGGTATATCGATCTGGGGTTGGGGCTGGTGGCGATGGCCGCCAGTTACGCTGCCATTCGGTTACGCCAGGATCGCTACTTCAAACATGAAGTCAGGCCTACTCTGAACCGCCAGATGTATGGCAGCAATCTGAGCAAATACGCATTAGTGGGAGTCATCAGGCAACGACCTGAGTTGCGTACCCTGCTTGATACACTCTCACGTTCACTGCATTGAACCAGCTGGACCCGCTCATGCGGGATATTCAAGCCGCCCACACACATACAGGTCTGAATCCAATTGTTGGACCTGATACTCCCGCAAGTTATGTAGTTCGGGAATCATATCCAGACCTCTACCGGCAATGGGTGTTACCGCTTCTGCTCCACCAATAATCTTCGGTGCGATGAAGACGTGCACTTCATCAATGAGCCTTTGATCAAAACAGGAGCCCAGTAAACTACCCCCTCCTTCTATCAGAATATTTGTCATCTCCCGTCGAGCCAGCTCCTGCATGCATAACCGCAGGTCTGGTTGGCTCTCAATTTCGCCGGCAGTGTTGGGGATCTGCAATACTTCAACTCCTGCCTGTTCGAGTTGGATGATCTTTTCTTGAGAAGCTGAAGTATGTGCGACAACAATTACAGGCGCCTCAGCGATGGTCTGAACCAGTTGAGATTGAATAGAAAGTCTGGCCTGTGAATCGATGACGATGCGGGCCGGTATTCGTTTCCCGGGCGGGCGGGCCGTCAGCAGTGGATCATCGGCGGTTGCTGTCTTTTGACCGACCATAATTCCATCCATGCGGCCTCGCAATTCATGCACCCGTTCCCGTGAGCGTGGATTTGAAATCCACTGCGAATGGCCGGTCCGGGTGGCAATTTTCCCATCCAGTGTCATCGCCCATTTAGCATGGATCCAGGGTAAACCTTCTGTGACTCGTTTGACGAATGGGCGGACTAGAGCCTGTGCTTCAGATTCCAGCAGGCCAACGTCGACTTGGATTCCCGCGTGTTTCAGTTCTTCAATACCACCACCGTCAACGTGAGGAGCCGGATCGCGCATAGCGATCACAGCTTTTTTAATTCCAGCCCGGATCAAGGCTTGAGAACAGGGGCCGGTTTTGCCCTGATGACAACAGGGTTCGAGTGTGACATATATGGTTTTCCCCTGAGACTGATCGCCGGCCATCTGAAGTGCATGAATTTCTGCATGGGGGCCTCCACATTGCTGATGGTAGCCTTCACCAATCAGCTGGAGGTGATCGTCCACAATTACTGATCCAACAGCCGGGTTGGGCTCGACAGAACCTGTGCCATGTCGAGCCAACTCAAGCGCGCGTTGCATGACTTCTTCTGGACTGGAAAACACTCTGGTAGGATCCACAGTCTGATACACTTTCCTGCAGGGGCCGATTCGGTAGTTTAAGTATTCGAATTGCTCAACTCAAATCGGATTTGGTTCGATACTGGTCAGGATTGTCCCGGGATCCAAAGTTTCTGTCCAGCATCAGAGTCGGGAGCGGCATCCCCGGGTGCCCAGATCCCCTCACCAGAGGCATTCCCGCTGAGCTCGCCTGTATCCAACAGTGAAGCCCCTTTCATCCATGGAACATCCAGCTCAAAGGCTTGAGCAAAGGCCATGAGGTACTCTTTGATTTGAGGTGTCTTTTTGCCATATTTATCCCAGATTTCTTTCATAAAATCAGAAAGCTCAGGATCAGAGGTGTCTTCGAGGCGGAAGGAAAGTTCGCGCATTTTCCACTGCATTTCGTTTTCAAACGTTTTATTGGGTTGTGCCTGCGAATTTTCCTGTCCTTTTTGGATCCAGGTCAGCATTTCCTCTCGTTGATTCTTTTTATGGCAGATCTCTGTCAGTGTTGTGTAGACTCGATCCAGATCCACTTCTTTTTTGCAATCATCACGATTGAGTACTTCGATCAGAACATCATACAGAAATCGGGGATGGCGAATGAGCAGGGCACGATTGAAGATATACATCAACTGTGAATCGTTGAGTACTTTTACCGGAATCCGGTTCTGAGTCATTGAAGAACACGTATTGAAATGTGAAGACTCATTTACTTCCAGGTTGGGAAGCTCGGTCAGGCCAAGTTCTGGATCGAGTTCTGAAAAGTCCAGGAAATGCCCCAGTGACAGGGTCTGTGCATCAAGAACATATGCAGCCGCTGTCAATGCAATTTTAGATTCTTCATCGGCGGCAGCTTCTTTAGGAGTTTTCCCGTTCAGGCCGGCCAGTTTTGTGTTTGGCCAGGTTTCAGAGAGGAGCTTTTTCCACTGCAGGGCTTCCAGTTCCCGCCGTTTCAGAATCGGCATTTTTTGTGGGAAGCTCCAGCGGAAAAAAAGCGGCCATTGTTCTATCGGAACGGGAGAAAGCGGATTACCGGTTTCTTCGCTGTCACGTTCTACGACTTTTAAACCACAGTCTGATTTGCCTTGGTCACCTAGTGCTTCGTCAAAAATATTCTCGGCGAGCGTCCGTTGATCTCCTTCATACGCATACAGATGAATCAGCGCTGGTTGCCCGATTTGTCGATCTGCATCGAAAACATCGATATCGCCAATGACCGTCGGGACATTTTCGAGTGTAATGTTTTCCCCCTTCGATTCTGCATCGACGGGCGTATTGGTGATCTGGAAGTAAGCAATAGGGCTGTTTTCTTCCGGATTCTGTTCCTGCGGAGGAGGTACGTTTCCGCGTAATATCTGTGGATGCTGTTCCAGCAGAGTCAGAAAGCGTGAAATGGATTCCACTTCAAATATTTTTTCAATGGAATTGACCACGTCCGCTGTATTATTGAGGTCGAGTAACTGCGCCAGTGATTCCAGTTCCACGGCTTCAGCAAAATCTGTTTCGAGGCTAGCTGCCTGATGAAACAGTTCAGCGGCTTTGACTTCATCTGTTGCCCAGGCATAACAGAAGGCTGCATTTTTCCAGAGCGTGACCTGTCCAGCAGTTTCTGCCAGTTGTTTAAAAAGTCCTGCTGCAGATCGATAACAGCCCAGATTTGCCAGGCGTTGGGCTTTTTCAAATGTGGCTTGCTGTTCTGAGTCTTCCAGAGTGCATCGCTCCAGAATATGGACACCCCGAAACTGATAGGGAATTTGATCATCTCCGTCAAATTCCAGTAGATTCATAAACAGGTTCTGTTGGTATTCCTGAGAGGCAACCCGCATTGCCAGGGCAAAATGTTCGCGGGCCGCCAGGTAGTATCCTCGCATCTGCAGTGCAATGGCAATACTGATGGCCAGCGGAGTTGCGAGGCTGACATCTACAGTTGCACATTTCTGGAACGCCGTATAAATCGTTTTTTGTGAATGCTTATAACCGTGGGCCAGAAAAGAAGACGTTGCCAGTAAAGAATGGGCAGCCGGGTGATCCGGGTCGTGTTCAAGGCATTGAATCAACGGGGCAATTGCGTCTTCAAACCGTCGTTCTGCCATCAGGATCTGAGCTTCAGTGATGAAGCTTAAAGGCTGATCGGGATGATTCTTTTTGAGTCGATCCAGCAGTTGTAACGCCGTTGCTGTCTGATGAGTTTCATGCAGATGAGAAATCTTGCTGATTTCATCACCGACAGAATGACAGCAGAATTTATATTTTTTGCCACTGTTACACGGACAGGGGTCGTAGGAATCTATACTCATAACCTCGGCCTTCTTAGTTTCCTGAAGGTTGAACTGTGGGAAAAGTATCTTGATCGGAAAACAGTCTGATCATACAGGATCGAAGTAGAGTTTCATTGGAATCGAATATTTTTAATCCAATAGAACATCATATCACAATGGAAACGCATATTGCACGCGCTCAGTGCTTACTTCTATGAGAAATCCCCGACTCCCTGCAGCAGTGGAAAGAATTCTAAGAACATACCACTGGTTTTCTGTAATCAGGAAGTTAGAAGCGACACTCAGATCAACTGTCTAAAGCCTGTTTCAGATCTGCGATGAGGTCTTCAGGGCTTTCGATCCCCACTGAAACCCGCACTGTTTTTTCTGTGATACCAGCTGCCCGGCGTGCTTCCAGCGTCATGGAAGCATGGCTCATACTTTCAGGGTATTCAATTAATGATTCCACACCACCCAGCGATTCAGCCAGCAGGAACAGCTTAGAATTGAGCATGACTTTTTCAGCAACGGGGCGGCCCTCATGGACATCGAAACTCAGCATTCCACCGAATCCATCCTGTTGACGTTTTGCCAGCTCATGGTGCGGATGTGACTCCAGACCCGGATAATAAACGCGATCTACTTTCGGGTGGGATTCCAGCATCCGCGCTAACGCCATTGCCCCACGCTGATGTGCTTCCATGCGTGGTGCCAGGGTTTTAATTCCTCGCAGTACCAGCCAGGCATCAAAGGGAGCACAACCCAGACCCAGTGCATTTGATATATAAGCAACGCGTTCGGCCAATTCTTCAGTACGGGAGACAACACAGCCTCCGACAACATCGGAATGACCGTTTAAATATTTTGTGGTCGAATGCAAAACGAGATCGACCCCGAATTCGATAGGTCGCTGCAGATAAGGAGAACAGAAGGTGTTGTCAGCGATGGTCAGGATATCTGAATCTGCATTGGCAGCAACCTGAGTGACTGCTTTCATGTCAACCAGATTCAACAGAGGATTACTGGGTGTCTCAATCCAGATCGCTTTGGTTTCCGGCGTGATGGCTGACCGGACATTTTCCGCGTCACTCATTTTTACAAACGAAAATGTAATCCCCCACCTGGTGAAGACATCCGCAAACAGTCGATAAGTGCCGCCATAGATATCATCGCCGGCAATGATATGGTCTCCAGGCTTAAACAGATGCATTACCAGAGTAATGGCAGCCATCCCGGTCGCTGTGGCTCGGCAGGAGACTCCGCCTTCTAACGCAGCGATGTTCTCTTCCATGGCGCTACGGGTCGGGTTGCCACTACGGGTATAATCAAATCCCTTGTGGCTTTCCAGACTATCCCAGTAGAAAGTCGATGAGGTATAAATTGGCGTTGTACAGCTGTTAAAGGTGCTGTCCTTATCAACTCCGGTATGTACGCACTTGGTTTCAAAACGCATGGTTAACTATCCAAATCTGTGTGAATATCTGAAAGAATCCCCGTAACTATTGCTGGCTGACGTGCTGTTGCGAAAGACACCGGTCAAGTCTGGGGGGTTCCATGTAAATTCTATTTTAAAGAAGAATACAGCCGCTGACCGTTTGTGGCTACCATTCCGGCAGGAGAACTGCATGTAAAGATCTTTGTACAGCAAATCTGTACTGGTATTCTGTCCGGAACTGATTCTCTTCACATGAATTGTAGGAGCAAAAACGTTCAGCGTGCATCATCAAACAGTGAAGTGGACAGATAACGTTCGCCGGAGTCAGGTAAAATGACAACGATAGTTTTGCCTTCCGCTTCCGGACGCTTAGCAATCTCCAGAGCTGCTTGCATCGCGGCGCCACAACTGATTCCACAAGTGATCCCTTCGCGTCGGGCAAGATTACTGGCCATCTCAAACGCTTCATCATCAGTGACCTGAATGACTTCATCAATCAGTGATGTATCGCAGTTCCCTGGAATAAAACCCGCTCCGATCCCCTGAATTTTGTGTTTTCCTGGTTCGCCACCCGAGAGAACAGGACTGCTGGTAGGTTCAACAGCAACAGATTTCACTTTCAGGCCCTGATCCTGTTTTAGAAATCGGGAGACGCCTGTAATCGTTCCACCCGTGCCGACACCTGCAACAAAGTAATCAATCTTACCTTCGGTATCTTTCAGGATTTCGGGACCGGTTGTCTTGAAGTGAATTGCCGGGTTGGCTGGATTTTCAAATTGCTGAGGCATGAAAAACTCAGGGCTGGCTGCCAGTTCTTCTGCTTTCTGGATGGCCCCTTTCATTCCATCTGCGCCGGGAGTGAGAACCAGATTTGCACCAAAGCCTTTCAGCATCAGACGACGCTCCACAGACATGGAGTCCGGCATGGTGAGCGTTAACTGATATCCTCGTGCCGCACAAACAAAGGCAAGTGCAATTCCCGTGTTGCCACTGGTTGGCTCGACGACCTGCATACCCGGTTTTAACTGCCCACTTTTCTCCGCTTCCCAGATCATGTTGGCACCAATACGACATTTTACACTGTAGGCCGGATTTCGTCCTTCAATTTTTGCCAGTACCGTCGCCTTAAGTCCTTCAGTCAGGTGATTGATTTTAACCAGCGGTGTTCCGCCGATTGTTTCAGAATTATCATTGAATACGGACATGTCTATTTCTTTCGATCAGAGGTACTTCCAGACGATTTACAAAAGCGGATCAGAGTCCGCAGTAGAATTTCCTGTAACGTAAACAGTGACGAGACTGATAGTTGGCAGTCCTCGCCAGATCACCTGTATTATGTAAAATCGCTGAAATTGAGGCAATCCCTTTTCGATAGACTCAGCAATGTAAGCCCAACTCATTACAAAAAAGCAGATGCGGTCTCATTTTAGAGGTATTGAGCTCTCACGCATAAGAGAACTTCGCAGTTTTCAGTGCTTAGACTGTGTCCAGTTTTATTGTCGCGTCTCCAAGGCCATTTGGAGCAGGTATAATAGATTGAGATATACTATGGTTAAATGTGGTGGGCTCTAGAAAAGACTTAAAACCTTATTGCGAGTGAAGATGTTTATGGATTATCACTCGTAAAAGTAGATGTGAAAGGAGCTGATGGCCCGAGTTTCCATTTCGTTTTAGTGATTTCAGAACCAGGTGGTAACTCAACGATCCCATCTACCCCCACTTTCAGAGGACCTACGTGAGAGTTTGTGTCCTCTTTTGATGCCGTTACATAATCGGAGAACTGCCCGGCCTGATAGAGGGAATTCTGCCAACTGATCTGTCCTGTTGTATAATAATTGTAATCAAAATAGATGTTTTGAGAAGTTGATTTCAAGGTCATTTGGCAATCAATAATCGCTGTCTGCGACATGTGACAGACGCTATTGCTGTCAACCATCAGGCCAGTCTGGGAGTCGGAAATGACCGAACGTTCTATGATAGCAGTTGCGCCGTTACGAATACTCAGCCCGGTCTGATTTCCATTTCCAAAGAGAGATACATTATGAGCAAACAGGATTGTCTTACAAAGCGGATTATATTCCGCACCAATTAAGTGTCCCGGGTTTGCTCCGGCGATATCAATTTCTTTCTGGATACTGTTTCTAATCTGACAGTCGACAAGTGAATGATAGCCTCCCACCAGACTGACTCCAATCTGGTTTCTCTCAGCCAGTACACCGTTATATACTGACCGCGAAGCGTTCACGTCCTGAATGCCAAAAAAGTTATCATGGACATAAGCATTTTGTACGATCAACCCACCGGACTCGTGAATTGAAATTCCATCGTCACCATTATGTCGGGCAATTACATTTTCAAGTCGAATACCACGACAGTCGCCGTGAATATTAAATCCATCATTGGAGAAAAATTCAGATGTCAGATTGCGACAGACAATATAACTGGCGCTGGTGAGTGTGAAACCGCTGATGCGTAAAGTCGCTTCCAGTTCATAGTCAGCCGGTTGTTTTCCAGCAGCACACAGAAAATAGATCTTATTTCCACTGCGGTCCCAGTAGTGCTCACCCGTCTGAAGCAGATCCAGACTTTTCGCTTGGGGAATACGTTTACCACGAGAAACCAGAAATGGATTTCCATAGGGGGTTTTATCAAGCGGGAACACAAACAGACCCTCTTTGACTTTTTCCCATTTGGCTACATCGATGGCTTTCAAACCTGATAAAACGGCTCCATTTCCTTCGACGACAAAGGGGCGATCAGGACGCCCTCCCAGATTACGAAACAGCATGGTTTCCCGGTAGGGGATTCCTGTGTTTGCGAGTTCGAGGATATCACTTCTCCCTGCTAATGTGATTGCTCTGGAAATTGTAGCAACCGCGGTATTTTCTGAAATCCCATTGTTGTTGTCGCTGCCCGTCTTGTTGTTTACGTACCAGGTTGCAGCATCAGTTGATGAAATTATCTGTGGATTGATTAAAAGCCAGATAAGTAACAGACAGCAATAAATAAGTCGTGAAGCTGTCTGCTGTTTACAATAATAAAGCAGAGAAAATGGTTGCATGCGATGAGCCTGGAGCAAATTTAAAAAGAAAAGAGTAGTTTAAAATAAGGTGAAATGTAGGGGATAATCTGCATTCGAAATGCCTGCAGACTGAAGTATCCAAAAAATGCTGCAGCCCATACCATCGCAACAAATCGAAGTGGACTGGTACTGATGCTGCGACTGAGAATCTTCGAATTCATATAGAGCAGAATCATCGAATATAAAAACATCACGCCTCCGTTCATGGCGGCTGAAGTTTCTATCAGAAACAAAGGCTGTTTGAAATGTGGATTGACAGAACCGTAAAGCAGGATGGCAGAACCCAACAGAATCTCACCCCAGAGAAAGCAATAATACAACTTACTCAGTGACCAGCGTGCATTGTCTCTGAGATAATTGACTTTCAGGATATCAGCCGAAATACGGGCAGTCGCATCAAGTACACCCAGTTCGGTAGTCAGTAAGATGGCTGCTCCCATCAGCAGGAACATCAGCTTGAAGGTACCCCCGAGACGGCCTTCCAGCAAAATGGCCTGACCCCAGATGAAATTGAGACCAGTACCAAACTGCGATACGCCTTCTTTTAATTGTCCGTCGGCTTGATAGAACAACGAATACGAAATCAGAGATAATAAAACGAGACATGCCAGACAGGTGAGGAAGAAACTGAAAAAGTGCTCAATATTGGCAGCGCGCCACCACTGCTTCCAGCGCGCCTGATTTTCAGGAGTATGTTTGAAATGATAGCCCACTTCACTGACGGCTTCTTCCTGGCCTGTTATTGGACTGGTAATGCGCCCGATATATTTGCCCATTCCATAGCCTTTGTCTTTGATGAAATTACTCTGTCCAAGATTCATCGTGCCGCCAGCTCCTGCAAAGGCCAGCGCTCCAAGCAAGGCCATCGTTTTCAGACCGCTCGATTCATCGGGCATCTGACCGAAATTGACAGCACCTTTCATCATGGAAGAGATGGCATAGGGTTCGATCAGATAAATCCCCAGTACCACAGCAATAACAAAGATCATACCTACCAAAAAGATTTGAATTTTTTCAACCGTGTTATAAACGACAGGTCCAGTGGTTAAGACAATGCCAACCAGTAACAGGCCAGCGATTCCCAGAAAAGTACTGTATTTTGCTTCGTACTGCAAATCTTGTCCCTGGTTGATCTTTTGAAATAAATCGGGTGCATGATTTTGAATCTGGTTTTGAACTAAGACATTACTGAGAACGTCACGTTCCTCGGCACTCATATCCCCGCGCCATTTCAAAACGCCAGTTTCGAATGAGTAATCAATTTTTTCCGGTGCCAGACCATCCAGAGAAAGCTGAGAAGGAATTGGATCGATTTGAGCACTGGCAATCGTCTCAGGACCGAAAAAAGTCCAACTGAGCATCGTACCCGCACCGGTGGCCCAGCCGGGCCACGCCCAGGGAATGATATTTAACAGCAGCATGATCCAGGCCCAGTGTTTATTCAGCCGACAGAAACCGGTGATTGCACTTTCCCCTGTTGCCAGGGTCCAGCGCTCAATTTCCATATTCATGAAAAACTGTGTGAGCACACCCAGCAGGCAGGCCCAGAAGAAGATGAAACCAGTTTTATATGTGATATAAGGCCAAAGTACGAATTCGCCCGAACCCAGTGAAAGCCCTGCCAGCATGATGCTGGGGCCGATCATTTTTCTCCAGGAGATAGCTGGTGGGAGGTCTCGATATTTTAGTGGTGGTAGTGATTGATGTGGGATTACCTCATCGGGTACCAGTTCTTCTTCGAGATCGGGATAGCTATGGTCGGTCATGGGAGCGTCTTTCGAGAACGGCGAGCTGGAGTCAGAAGGATCCTTATTCTAAGCAGAATGGAATAGGTTCGCCACTCAACTTCTACGTCACTATAGAAAAGGCGAGAAACGATCGATGCCATAAACGAGTGTAAAATTCAAACCGTCAGGACCGTGTTGCTCCAGGCTAACCGAATCTTTCTGGGACTGGTTGCTTTTAGTGATAAGGAAGGAATAGTCACAGGAATATCAAGACTGGTTCCGAGGCACACGTTTTGCAATGTCGCTTAAACCAACCAGCTCTGCCCGACCTCCCGACTGGTTGACCAGTTTGCAGATTAATTTGATTGTCTCAAAGTGAGGATCTTCGACATACATGATTGATGGGTGGCATAAGAAATCGTAAACGCCTCCCTGCTCGATCGCCTGTTGAATGCAGAGTTCGACCGACTTCAGAAAATATTTCAACTTCCAGTGACTCGTACGAAATGCTCCGACATCGCTGATGGGGCCCATCGGAATTTCAACCAGACCAGAAGGATAAACATAAGGTTGAGCTTCATTCTGTGCTGAGAGGATAGACTGATATATTTCGTTGTCTGGTTCCGTCTTGGGAAGACTGTATTTGTGTCTGGGATATTTGGAACTGACCCAGGAGAATCCTTCCGCCAGAAGCATTTTTTGTAAATCTTCGCGATCATCCAATGCCGTACTGGATCCCCCTGGTGTCCGGAATCCATCAGGTGAAATATTCAGACGTTGTTTCATCGCTTCCGTCGTCAGGCGAATATTTTGACGAATGACCTGATCAGCTGTCTTTCCACCCAACAACCAGGGAGAACGCTGAAAACGAAATTGTGTTTTCTCAGGATCAGTTGCCCAGACATTGACATGATCATAAGTATGATTGCCAATCGGGTGTCCCAGCTCAGAGATGGTTTTCAACCATTGGACATCTTCCTGTTCCAGAACGCGTCCCACACAAAAATAATGAATGGTCCCATTTAAACCGGATGCAAGTTCAGCCGCCTTTAATGAATAGGTTTTCGTTTCCTGGTTCAGATTCCCTTTTTGAAAATCCCATTCCATCATTTCGCGTCGCGGATACTGACGACTCATTTCCAGATCAAAGGTAATTGCGATTTGTGCTTTTGGGGTAACCTGGGATTCAGAGGCTGTCAATTTACATGTCTGCAAACCAAGAGTGGCGGCAATGGCTGATCTCATGAAAGAGCGGCGTGATAGTGTGAAATTGGAATCCGTTTTTAAATGATTTAGAAAGTCCATCGTGAGTCCTGGGCCGGTCAGAATGTTCGTGGTTGTCAGTACAGACTGCGATTATATAAGAGGAATTCAATGTTTCATCAGGATTTTATAAGACGGGTAGAATTGTAAATTTGAAATTTACGATAGTGCTATAAAACAGGCATCATTCACAGTGATTTCGTTTCTGGGGACTCAAGAAAAAAACAGCTTGTATATTGATTTGTTCAGGATAGTCTGATACAATCTTTTTCGTTGTCTGGGAGTGGTTTCAAGCCACAATTCCATTTCTGCCTGGGGGCAGCCGCGGAGTGACCGCTGTAGGTGTCACTAAATATTTATCGCGTCATTCTACCCAATCCAAGCGTCATTCCTGACTCTCAGGAAACGCTCCTTCACTCTTCTGAAACATATGATTTGCGTCAGAGGTACGCGCTATTGCAGCTGGTAGAAAACGAGATAAATCACTGGTAGGTTTTGATCTCATGACGGAATCAAGCACATACATTGAGTCGGATAGATTTGCATTTGAACTAGTGGCTAACCTTGCCAAGTCTCCAGGAGCTTTTCCTCAAACAGGAAAATACAGCAGTAAGATCTGGGCTCAACTTTTTGGAATGACGGAGAAGAATTTCAAGGAACTCTTAAAAGAGACCAGAATCCCCTACTTTAAATTTGGCAGCAATATCATTGTGGATGCACAAGACTTCTGGTCAGGTCAATCACATCGAGAAGTCTAAACGGGCTTTGTTCACTAACGAGTCTGCGTGGGACCCATTCCGAGGCAGGTGACTTTCACTTAATTTTAGTGCAGTATCTTTTAACTATGTTGTGATATCGATAAAGAAATCGAAACATCCGTACATATTGAGTCGAGCGTATCTTTTGAATTTCATTGCGATGGGAGTAAAAAAATAAAAGAGAGTGGACTTGAATGTCTTATATCATTCAGACCCATGTGTGCGATTTAGAATCAATCTATAATCACGGCAGTTAACGATTATTTTACGATTTCAATGAAAAAGCGATGCCTTTAAGATCTTGAAAACAAGTTGAAAATAGAAAGTGATGTCTAATTTATTGAGGGATAAAACTTCAATTCATGTGCAGCTAAAAACCTTCATCTGCCGAATGTAAGTACTGTTTATATATAAACAGTAAATAATATAAAGATGTTGAAAGCAGACCTTTGATCAAAATGCCTACGCAATTGAGAGATGAAACTGTACACAACTCTTCAATTCCCTGGGTTTGCCTATGAAAGTTTTAATTGTCGACGATATAGGATATTCCTGTCATTATTATGCGCGACTCGTTGAAAAAATAGGTTTCGCTGCAATTACAGCTTCTTCTGGGTATGAAGCGATCAAATTACTGCAGACCGATAATGAAATTCATGTCGTACTGACCGACCTGATCATGAGTGGTATGGATGGCGTCGATTTGTTTCAGCAGGCGCAGCAGTTGGAGCGATACTCAGACAGCGGTGCGGTTGCACATCCGCAATTCATTCTGATGACAGCTGTCAGACCTGTCAAAAACCCACAAGATAAGAATTTCCAGAGAATCAAGCTGGCGAATGAACTCGGTTTTTCTAAAATCATGTTTAAGCCCCTCGACCAGAATGAATTAAAGCAAGAACTGAATGACATGTCACTGAATGTGATTCATTCCACAGAAGGTGAAACGGTTCTGGATCTTTATTCGCCGACTCAAAAAGTCAGGCAGTCAGTCAGAGAAATTGTAGAAGCTGATAATAAAGAGGCGGCTTCGGAGTTTCTTAAAATCTTGCTGGAAGAAATTGCCAACTTAAAGAAATATCTGAAAACATCCTGATCACGTCTCACATCAGCATCGCTGCCAGTTTAATATAAACAGGTTGTGGAACGGTTCTCACAAGTTGCAGATTCAATTTCTATATCCAGTAAAACGCTGCCAGGAATAATTATGGCTAAATGTGATCAGGGCTATCTCTGTGTGATATGTGGTGAGGAAGTAGAACACATCGAAGTTAGCGGATTGTATCTACGCTATATTATTGGTGAAGTCCATGCAGAGGAATTACAGACCCAGCCCGAGCACCACATTTGCTGCAATCCCGTTTTGGCTCAGTTCATTGTCGACAAAGACTTCGAGGCAGTTTTAGTAAAAGGTCCTTTTGATAAACGATCGCTTGATCCCGAAGAAGTCAAAGTTCGAGAATCTCTGGTTACCAGGGGCTGGAAAAGATTACAGGAAGTCAAAAGCAGTCAACGTTCCATCAGCGAATTCCCACTGGACTGATCAAACTATCTGACATTTGAATGTAAATTGATAGGGAATTGAGTCCCTGATGCATTTTAAACACCTGTCGTTCTGAGCAACGACAGGTGTTTTTTTTATGGTCATCCCTGTTGTGTCACTCGCGCCTTTCATGAAAATTACATCTTCTGACAATACTGACAGTGTGTGCTTTTGTGGGATCAACATGGCAGAGTCAAATCGAAAAGGAATTTTCATTCCCGCCTGGGTTATTGCCTGCATCTTTTCGCCGATCGTCGCTGGTGGCGTAGGCGCGATCACCTGGACAGCAAAAACATTAATCGAACACAGCCATCAACTGATCGAAATTGATGAAAAACTGGATGCGAATAAAGAACTGTTAATCGAAATGGTGAACTCGCATGAGAGACGCATCAGCCGCATTGAAGACCGTGTATTTGGAGACAGGCCATGATCGAACTCAAAACGGCAGATCTTCCAAAAGCTCTGGTAAAACAAATGGAAGGACCAGAGCCTCCAGAATACTTCATTTCCAATGGTTGTAGCTAGTGGGTGTCCCGAAAGTGGGTTCGTGCTGAATTTTATGTGTTAACGCGATGGTAGTGGATCGTGGAGATTGTTGATATCGGGTCTCCGCTGGCTGCGTTCGGGTGATTTTGGCCGGGATTTCGATTTTATCTGGCACTACAGCGCGTACGCTCTTCCCTGGCTTTGCTCTCTCGTATGGATCGCGACTGTCTCAGGCCGCTTTGCGGCGACTGTGAGCGGCGGCCGCGTTTTGGTTCTCCCGGGCGATGAGCATCCGACCGAGCGTGTGCAGGTTTCGCCCCAGAATACCCAGTTGCATGTAGCGTTCAAAACCGATCTCCGAACGGTCGCGACATCGCTTCATCGCGTTCCCGCTCTGCAACGCTCCGATCATTGATTCCACTCCCGAATGATTCTGCTGAGCCGATCGAAACTCGTCATCGGCCTGGACCAGTTGAACCGCCGACTGCTTGACGCCGGTTCTGGGAAGACACAGATGATCGACAAGCTCAGACAATTCTCTCTGGTTGTCGGGCGAATGAAATCCACGGTCGAACGACAGACGCTTCACACCGTTTTGAAAGTCATTTTGCAAAGACTTCGTTTCACGGACTGCCACTTGTTTGTCGCCTTCATCGCGTTTCATCAAAACGGCGCGCACAATGAAGCCAGCCGCATCTTCGAATACCAGAACCTGTCGACCAAACTGCATCGGCTGACCGGCTTTGCCACGTTTGTAAAGCTGAGTGTGCGGCTCGAAAATACTGAAGAGCTTGTCGCTGTTGGCAACTGCTTCGCCGTGGATGATACGTCGCCGGGTCGTGTCCGCGACGCGTTCTGTGCGTAGGATCAACGCCTGCAGCGTGTTCGGCCCGAACAGGTCGGCGATCTCCGGTAATCGCTGGCCCGTGACCAGGCAGAGGTCGCGCGCACGCTGCGTCAAGATGTCCGCTTTCTGCAGGAGTTCGCGGTAAAGCGGCTGGAGCCGCTTTTTGTAGCGGGGGCCTTTCTTTGTCGCGATGCGATTGATGTCTCGATTGAGTTGTTTGATTTTTTTCAAGAGGTGAGCATACTGACGCCATCCGTTCACGCCATGTGCTTCGGCCAGCCTCACGCACTGAGGAATGATTTTCCGCAGCCCGTCGTACAGCAAACTGCTTTCCGTGGGATAATGAATGTTCGTTTCCATCACGAACGAATCGGCGCGGACCTTTTCGATCGCAGTGGGATCAAACGAGTGTCCTGCACTGACGATGGCCTGGTTGATGCGTGCGATGGTTTCCGGTCGCAGGAGTCGAATGTTGTTGCGGATGGTTCGCCATTTGAAGGGCCTGTCATCGCAGTCGCCGACTCCCATGACGGCGCGCAGCTTGCGGTGATTTTCAGCAAGGTCCTGCAATTGATCGTAGGTGAAGTTGCAACCCAGTCGCACGGCTGCCAGCACACAGATATGCCAGTATTCCATCCCCGTTCGACCTGTGTCGGTGCGACTGTCACCGTTAACGTCGGCGGCGATCCACTGCAGAATGTCATCGACAAGCCTGCGGTCCGAATACAGGAACTGCAGAGCGCGAAGAATGGGAACGATGCGATCCCGCGATTCCAGATTTAACTCCACCTGTTCGATCGGAACGCTGTCCAGTCGCAGCTGATTCGAGTATGATTTTCGCATCATTGGCTCCTCGAAGATTGAACGTGTTGATTCCGTTTTAACTGTCTTTTCAACAAGTAATACGGATCAATGCCTCATCTTCGAGGAGCGTTCTCACAATTTCACGCTATTATTTACGAACCAAAACGCTTTCGGGTCAGACACTAGCTATGCGCCCGACCAATGGGGAGGCGTTGATATCAGATCTGCTTGCCACTGGCACGATTACGCATACCAGCGGGGTGGATGTAAGAAGGATCGAGAACTGGCAGACGGGCAACTGTATCGGAACTT
Organism: Gimesia algae; assembly: GCF_007746795.1. Taxonomy (NCBI): domain Bacteria; kingdom Pseudomonadati; phylum Planctomycetota; class Planctomycetia; order Planctomycetales; family Planctomycetaceae; genus Gimesia; species Gimesia algae. The sequence continues at coordinate 7,750,724 of NZ_CP036343.1, read as the reverse complement.
GAGGCGCTGTGATCTGGGAAAGTTCATGGCAAATGTTTACTACCGGCGCGTCAGGCTGTTTGGTGTGGCGGCGTTCAATTGGGCTGAGGGGAAGGTTCCGACGAACCCCTGGCATTATTGGCTTTTGTTCTGGGATCGGTATATCAAGTTATGAGAACACTCACAATTCTATTTGTGCTGATGATGGCTTCCGTTGTGCAGGCGCAGGCGTTGGCGGTTCGGACGACTGAAACCGAATGTACTTCCAATGGTTGCCGGCAATTGATCGGAACCGGAGCCTGTGCCTACGTGGGGGATATTGAGAGCCGTTCTGTCTTCCTCACAGCAGCTCACAACGTCAATAACGCTAAAACCATCCATGTGGGCTACAACGGGCAATGGTGGGGTGCCAGAGTCGTTCACAAGCAGTATCAGTCGGATGTTGATTACGCGATCATTGAAACCCAGAGTATCAAGGCCACGAAATGCTTTAAGGTGGCAGAAGCCTACCCTGCACATGGTGTTGATGCGGTCGCCTATGGTTATTCAAACGGCGTTTATAACCTGCGGTCGTTACGGGCCAAGATTCGTGTGACTCGCAACGGTCGGTATTTCTCCAAGATTGTTGCTAAGGGTGATTCAGGCGGGCCGATTCTGGTGAACGGTCGGGTGGTTGGCATCATCAGCGGGCATGACTACCAGAACACGATTTATACGGATGGTGTGTTGATCCGGCGGCAGTTGATCCAGATCTATGGGAAATTGCCCGGGTGTGGTTGCGAGCCGTTAATTGTTGAGGAAACACCGGAGACACCACCAGCAGACAGCGGCGATCTAACAGCCCTGCAGGGTGAAGTGACCAAACTCAGGGCACAGATAGACCAGTTGGCGAAAACACAGATACCCGTGCAGATCATTGGGGCAGACGGGAAAGTAGTTACAGAGCAGAAGTACCCGCTTGGTAATCCTATCAAGCTACGTTTTAAGGCCGTTAAGAAGTGAGGCTGCGTTATGCCGGACGGCGATGATGTTTTAGATGTTGAAATCCCCATTGAGGGAGAAAGTGAGAAGGAGATGGCTGTGGATTTATCCGACAATGTTGCCAATCACATGCTGACGCAACTGATGCAGACTGGGACTGTCGCGCAGAATAACTTCGTGACCGTTCAGAAGGTGGTTGATTACGACTACCTGGAAAACAAACGCATGGTGACTCTGGACGAAGCCGTTGGTATTCGTGAAGTCGCCGCGAAAACCACACCCGGTGGACCCTCTCAGGCAACCTAATGAGTGATCCACTGGAAGAACTAATCAGGCAGAGTGTTGAATTCCACGACAAGCTGATCAAGGAAAACAACGAGCTTGACCGGGCGTTCCAATCAGGGACGTTCGGCGAGCTTGTTCAATCATGGAGCAAAGACGATGGCGGAGGATCTGAACTGGAAGGAGAAGCTGGCGCAGAAACTGTGGGCGGTGAAAGTGGGGGAGAGAGCGGAGGGGCTGAGGCAGACAATGAAACGGTTTGACAACGTGAATTCCCACATACTCTCTACCCGCGAAAAGCTGTATGGAAAAGAGATCACTGACAACAATCGTCCAGAGGGCGAAGACATGCACATTGGGGACGACAACAGCCAGATCCATCAGTATTTGCAGCCTCAAACCGGGGGCAGTACCGCGGGAATACTAGCAAAGCTGGCGATTGCTGCGGGACTGATGACAACGGGCGTGGGGGTGCCGATCGGCGGGTATCTCATTGCAGAGGCGATTGCGCATCGACCAGCGACAGCAGTGGATACTGATACCAACACTGAGTATGAAGTCACACTGGAGCCGTAAGCGGCACATGATTGGTTCACTATGATCACAGCTAACTGGATGCACCCCAAGAAAAACTGGAATTACCTTTTAGAATACAAAATGTGAATTGATTTAATTGTTCTAACAACCGGAATTCTAAAAGGAGAAAAAGATGCCTCAATTCATTGTATATGTATCCAGGGAAAAGAGACAACATCCTGTTAAACGGTTGGATCGAGAAGCGCAGACGCATGTTCTAGCGGCAAAAATGGTGGAAGCAGAATTTCCGGATCTGTTTGTAAGTTCTGTATTGGAAAAACATGAACCTATATCAACATGTGCCAGATGTGGCGGACCTGTGTTTAAAGGTGACTTTCACAAAGATCAGATTCGGCAAAGAAATGGAACAAATCGATGTCTGGACTGTTTGTAGCGTTCATCAATCAGGGGGGAAGAAATAATTGAAAGATCGAATCAGCAGTTTCAGACGCATCAAAGCATCTCTTTTAAAAAGAAATGCCAGGAACTGGCGTGAGCATACAGAATCACAGGAAACGGCATTACGCGCCATTCTAAATGAAGTCGGATTTGCATCCGCATGTCTGGTTCGTGATTGTAAGAATGGAACTTATGAACTGATTGATGGGCATTTACGGGCTGATATAGCAGAAGACGAACGCGTCCCTTGCCTGATTTTGAACGTCACTAAAAAAGAAGCTGACAAAATTCTGGCAACCTTTGATGTCCTTACTACTATGGCGAGAACAGATCAGCTTGCACTTGAGCGCCTGATCGGAACCATTTCGACAGAATCTGAAGCAGTACAAGAACTATTTGATTCCATTAAAATTAAAAATCTGGAATTACAGGAAATGTGTGAAGCAGAAGACGAGACTCAACTACTGGTTGATTCATACCGTATTTTAATTGACTGTGAAAACGAATCTGAGCAGGTCACCTTATTAAAGCGATTCAAAAAAGAGGGGATTAAATGCCGCGCCTGGATTTCGTAAAGAAAACACGGATCATTCGCAGTCCGCGAGTCATTCAACTGGAAGGCATGTTTGGTCTGGCGTCTGAAAAGAACAGCAGGCAGCAATGGACGGTCGATATGCCGATCGAAAAAGATGAGTGGAATGTAGGTCTGATAGTCGGCCCGTCAGGTTGTGGAAAAACATCCATCGCCAGGGAATGCTTCAAGAATGAGATAGTCGGCGAATTTAACTGGTATCAGCAGAAAAGTATAATTGATTCCTTTCCAGATGAGATGGGGATAAAAGAGATCGCTACTCTGCTTTCTTCAGTTGGATTTTCTTCTCCTCCCAGCTGGTTAAGACCCTTCCATGCTCTGTCAAACGGAGAGCAGTTTCGAGTGTCTATGGCGAGAGCAATGGCTGAACTACCAGGGTTGGTTGTCGTGGATGAATTTTCTTCCGTCATTGATCGGACCGTTGCAAGAATTGGAAGTTGTGCCATTGCCAAAACTGTTCGAAAGCGGGGACAGCAGTTTGTTGCCGTCAGTTGCCATTTTGATATTATCGAATGGTTAGATCCAGACTGGATCTATTTGCCCGCGACCAATGAATTTCGATGGAGGTCTGAAAGGCAATCGCGACCTCCTGTCACACTCGAAATTATTAACGTGCATCGAAAAGCGTGGGAATTGTTCCGCAAGCATCACTATCTAGATTCTACAATTCAGAAATCAGCAAATTGTTTTGTGGCATTAGTCGATGGTCAGCCGGCAGCGTTTACTGCCGTCATTCATTTTCCTCACAAGCAATCCCCTTCCTTTCGTGAACATCGCACCGTATGTCTTCCCGAATTTCAGGGAATAGGAATCGGAAACGCACTCAGCGAATACATAGCCTCTCTTTATGCCTGCCGGAAAAAATACACAAGTGTAACAGGCCATCCCGCTATGATTCAGCAGAGAGCAAAATCAAAAAATTGGATGATGACGCGTAAACCCTCTGGGGTCTCTCGTCAGAAGGGATTGGAAAAAAACGGAAAACGTCGCATCGCATCCAGTTCTGGGAGAATAACTGCAGGATTCCTTTATTGTGGCCCCAGGCGCGAGAAAGAAGCACGGGAATTTGGCCTGATCTGAAAGCCTCACCAGGCTGCGCAGCGTTTCCATGCTGAATGTGTCTGAAATGCTTCAGCAGCGATTACTCCAGATTGAGCACCGCGTGCACTGTATTGCTGAATCATCAATTCTTGCAGTGGAGAGAAGCTGGAATCCTTCCCACGTTGTAACTGGCTCTGGTGACATTTTAGCATTGAAATTTTCATTTCCACAAAATCACTGACATCGATGTAAAAATGCGGATCAAATGAGGTCATATTGACCGTATCCATCCACCAGAGTACAGGTGGTCTTGCCAGGGCAGGTGCATGTGTTTTGTTACCTGCTGAAGCACTAAACCAGGTAGCAGCTTCTGTGATCACCGAGGCTGCCCGATGATCTGCATGATAGTCTGCTTGAGAATGACACAACACGAGTGTGGGTGAAAACTGTCGCATGATCTCGGTTAGACTTCTGCGCATGCCAAGACTGTCAAACAGGCCACCATCCGGTTGCTCTCCCAAAAACAACTCCGCGCTAATTAGTTTGGCTGCAGACCGCATTTCCTGCTGTCTCATCTCTACCAGATTTTCCAGCGGAGGATCTGGCTGTCCTTTATCTCCCTGACAGAGTACGCAGATACCAATTATGGCACCTTCTTGATGTGCACGTGCCAGTGTGCCAGCACACAACAGCTCGGCATCATCTGGATGAGCCACCACGGCAAGAATTCGTTCCTGTTCGAAGTTCAGTTTCATCAGCACAGTACTCTTAGAGGTATGTTTCCAGTTCGATTCAGCGAAGACGGATATCTGGAGGATCAGCTACATATTCGGTAACGGTGAGAGAGGCAGCAGGGTGAGTTCGCAGAAGGGATGCGGGGCAGGCACTGGTGACAGGGCCGTGCAAGACTCTGCGGACAACAGAGCTTTGCCAGATCCGATTGCAATAAAAATGCTGTTCTGCTGCGGATAAAATTTCTTTCATGCCAATTGTGACAGCCCGCCAGGGGATGATCGATATTTCGCCGCCCACAGTTACAGAATTGATGGTACGTGTCTCACGGGTTAAGTCAAGATTCCGAGTCGGCAACTGTGCAAATTCTTCAGGACTGATTGTTAGATTGGCTTCCGGAGGTTCATTGAATGCAATGTGCCCATTGATTCCGATTCCGCCAAAGCAGGCATCAATTCCTCCCCGCTGGTCAATTAAATATGGAATGGCACCGACATCGTCAGGATCTGGACAGATTCGATTTTCAGGTAAGGGGGCCAGGTCCGGGTTCAGCAGATCATAAAACTTTCGATTCATATACCCTCGAAAACTGAGCGGATGAGTCAGATCGACCCATTGATCATCATCTGTCAGATATTCGTCCATGTTAATCAACATCACATCTTTAATAGAATATTGTTGCTGATTCAGCATATCAGCCAGGATAGGATATTGATCGACGGGTCCCACTGGAACTATGAGTGTTGCCGGCTTTCCCTTCTCTTTCGCAGAATCAATCACTTGCAGCATGGATTTCGCCATATGTTGTGCAATATTCGGCATGTCTTTGACAACAGAGAGCTTGACAGAAGTCCCCGTCGCCAATTCATGTCGGCTGATCTCCAGATAATCTGGGAAGTGATTCGTCATAATAATTTCTGTGATTTGTTAAAGAGGAATAGTATTAATTCTGGTTCTTTCAGCAATGATGACTGGCTCATTAACTGCCATATTCATCCACGGAGATATAGAATACAGAATACAATTAATAATACCAACACGGGCTCACGGAATCTTCCTTGCGAACTGCTTCAGTTATCTTACATTAAAAATAAGCCATTTTATCCTGACCAAAGGAATACACAATGAAGTTGTTTCTGGATAGTGCTATTACAGATGAGATCAAACATAGCATTGAATATTGGAACCTGGATGGCCTGACTACCAACCCCAAACATATTAAAAATTCAGGCAAGCCATTTTTAAGAGTCGTTGAAGAAATTGCAGACCTGTTTGCTGGAACAGATAAACCGGTCAGCGTCGAAGTCGATCCGCATCTCACTGATTGGGAGCAGATTGTAGAACAGGGTACGAAGCTTTCTGAAATGTCTCCTAATTTTGTCGTCAAAGTCGGTGCCAGTGAGAATGGGTTTAAAGCGATTCGAGAACTCACTCAATTAGGAATCAGGACTAACGCGACATTGATATTCTCTGTTTCTCAAGCATGGCATGCTGCGCGTGCTGGCGCTTACTTTATCAGCCCCTTCATCGGTTGGAAGGAAACATACGGCGATTCACCCACGACTTTTATTCATGAAGTAGCTGAAATGCTGGAACGTCACGAGTATGATTCGCAAATCATTGCAGCCGCCATCCGGAACAGCTGCCAGATTGCAGATGTCGCACTTGCTGGTGCTCATTGTGTAACTGCCGGTCTTGCCGTATATCAGGAGAGCATGCAGAACCCTTACACTGTTCATGGAGAAAAAGTGTTTCAGGATGCCTGGGATGCAACGCCCTCTGACGAATAGTGAAGATCATAATTTCAGAGTATGAATTACCAGAATGCTTATTAATAGAAACCCAGGATATAGTATGAATAAGATCATGGTGAAATATTGGTTTGCTGTTCCAATGCGTTTCATGGGCCTTGGATTATTCCTCTTCATTTACCAGTTCGTACAGTTCTCCCATATCGTGTCAGCCGCCATCAAGTCTGAGAAACCAAACGTGATTATCATTTTTACGGATGACCAGGGATCGGTCGACCTGAACTGTTATGGAACGAAAGATCTGATGACGCCTCACATGGATTCTATTGCTCGGCGTGGAATTCGTTTCACACAGTTTTATGCCTCTGCGCCGGTCTGTTCTCCCTCTCGAGCGGGCATGCTCACGGGCAGGTTTCCTGCAAGAGCTGGAGTTCCTGGAAATGTGTCATCACATCACGGTAAGAGCGGCATGCCTGCTGAACAAGTCACGATTGCAGAGATGATGCAACAGGCAGGGTATCAAACAGCTCATATCGGGAAATGGCATTTGGGTTATACACCAGAAACGATGCCCAATGGACAAGGGTTCGAGACTTCATTCGGGCATATGGGTGGCTGCATCGACAACTACTCGCACTTCTTCTACTGGAACGGTTCAAACCGTCACGACTTGTGGAAAAACGGTAAGGAAGTCTGGCATGATGGTGCATTTTTTCCTGATCTGATGGTAGAACAGTGTCAGAATTATCTCCGACAGGTGAGTGACAAACCTTTTTTTTTGTATTGGGCCATCAATGTTCCTCACTACCCACTACAGGGAAAGGAAAAATGGAGAAAAGCCTATGCACACCTGCCTTCACCTCGTGATAAATATGCGGCATTTGTTTCAACCATGGATGACTGTATTGGTAAAGTATTAGCAACGCTCGACGAATGCCAGCTTCGAGAAAAGACAATTATTATCTTTCAGTCCGACCATGGGCACTCCCAGGAAGAACGAACGTTTGGAGGCGGTGGCAGTGCAGGCCCTTATCGTGGAGCAAAATTCAGCCTGTTTGAAGGAGGAATTCGCGTGCCAGCCATGATCTCGTGGCCGGGTACGATTGCAGAGGGAGAGGTGCGAGATCAACTGGCAACCGGATGTGACTGGTTGCCTACCATTTCTGCTTTAACAGGTGCACCATTGCCCGCGCATCAACTGGATGGAAAAAACCTGAAGGCAGTGATTGAGTCTGCTGAGGCAGTGAGCCCACATGATAATTTTTACTGGCAGATTGGCAAAAGCTGGGCAATACGTGAAGGTCACTGGAAGTTACTGGGGAACCCACGTGACACTAGTAACCAGACACCATTGGGGAAAGACGATCAGATATTTCTGGTTGATCTTTCTAAAGATATAGGTGAAAAAAATAATCTTGCTACCCGATATCCAGAAAAGGTAGATCACCTCAGGAAGATTTATAATCAATACCAGAAATCACTGTCTGAATAAGGCTGACATTTACAGGAAATGGTTGCAATATGAGCCTCTCAGAAAATAAACAACGGGGTTTGAAATCAAGGGCGATACGTATCGTGTTGATCATCGTCTTTGCTCTGGTGATATATTCCGTGAGGCAAAATCAGCAGACGTCTCCCGAAAGAATCAACACGGAGTCTGTAGAGGCGCAGAAACAGCGGATCAACCAGGATTTCGAAAAAACAACAGGATTAAAAGCTTCTTCCGTCCTGAAGCCGGGGCCAGCACAGGAAAAGGATCAGACCCTAGACAAAACATCTGACAGTTTGCTCATGGAGCAACAGGCTCAATCTTCGAATGCGAAAAGTAAATCCAATGAGCCTGAACGACCTGGACCGAGCTCAAAACAGACACCCGCCAAATCCAGTCGACCGCCACCCATTGGGAAAGAAAAGAATTCGAAATCTCTGCCAGAACTGGGGCAGCTTCGGGATTTAGGTGGTAAGGTCTGGGAGTCTGCTGCAGGACTCAAGTATGGCCCTGGGAGTCAGGAAAAACATCGTTTATTGCATGTGATGAAGCATGCAGAAGATCAGCCAGATCGTCCGGGGAAGCATGGTGTATTTGCTGGTGAAGGTGTGAGAAAAAATGTACTGGCCTTGATCGATGAGGCATATCTCAAAGCACTCGCAGGAGGCAAAAGTATAGTCAAAAAAAGCGAGGGGACACGAGTCGTTTACACTGTCGATATGGGACGTCCGGTGGGTTATGTGGGAGGTCGTGTCGGTAATCAACAAGGAAAGCCAAAAGCCTACAAGATACGGATCGTTTTGGATGGAACCAATTTAATTACAGCATTTCCCTTGTAAATTTAAAACGGAGTCCGGTTCATGTACTACGTAGGGATTTGCACTTTCTGCGAACAGGGCGCACTCGGAATTCGTATCTGCAGCAGTGAAAATCACGCCCTGATTCTCTGTGATGAGTGTGATGCAGTCTGGAAATCAACAGATCTCACACAGAAACCTTCTTTCCCCGAGCAACCCCACCTGCCCTGCCCTTGTTGTTCAGGAAATTTAACGGTTCCTCCCGCTCATTGGGCCAGATTTGGAGAAATCTATCAAAGAGGTTGGGTCTCAATCGTAAAAGGGCAAACTACGGATTGACTGAGAGTAGCGCTCGGAGTTCAGAATACAATTTCCAGAGTCTGATTTTCTTTCAGGACTCGGGATTTGATTTTGATAGTATCGCGTGTCGCTGGAATTTTTGATCCTGGAACTTTCACAATTAATTGTGCGACGCGATTTTTAAGCGGTAAATAATCCCCTTTGTCAACTGGCCGAATTTCACCTGCAGTATTAGGAGTAAAAGTAGAGTTTACCCATCTGGAGTCCCAGGGGATCGCCTGGCGGTGGTCATCAGTTCCCAGCACGAGTCCTGAGAGGTCTGAGGCACGATAACGCGTTGATTTATAGCTGGAAGGAAGTTTGACCTGGATGATAATCAGGTAGTCTTCATTTAAATCCGGATCTTTGGGAACAGTCCAGGCGGTAAAGCTGCCAACAGTCACTGCATTTCCCATCGGCTTTAATTTAAATTCTCCCCCTCCCTCACCGGAGCCATCACCTTCAGAATCACCTGTTCCTTTACCAATATGAGCAGAAAAATCATCCTGAATTTCTTCTACGGTATTTTCATTCTCACCAGTCATCGTTTTGACCGGTTGCATGATATTAAATTCTGTAGTTTTGCCACCAGCATCTTTGATTCGGGTATCCAGAGGGTCATTTAGTGAATAGTTTTGCTCATCCTCAAGGCTGGCAAGTGTTGAGATATCATCATCTCCCTTCATTCCCCCTACAATGGCAATGGCCATCAGGGTCAAAACGGTCGAATGAAAAAGTAAGGAAATCAGGTAACCCGTTGCCGTAAAGCTGGCAAACCAGATCAGAGCTTTCTGCTTCAGCGAGAGATTCGTTTCATCATCATCGTCAGGATGTTGTTCAGACTGGCTGGAGACCGGACGTTCCTTGAAATCAGGGGCCTGAATTGCTGATGAGTCCGAACTAAAACGCGTAGCGGACCTCGATTGGTTCGACATGGGAATCGTCGCTGATTGGGAACAGCCGAGCGTGGCATCACCTGTGCCGTTGATACCAGTCGGCTCTCTTTGGTTCAAATTCATGTGGCAATCCTTCCTCATAATATTAATTGGATAAGGACGGCCCAAAAGGTTATACAGGATGATAACCCATTACTGTCAATTACGGATAATTATATAACAGATCTACCAGAATTGAATGCTTTTTTCCTGAGAACACCAGGTTCTCATATGAGGAATGACTTTTATCAATTCTGTGAGAGGTAGTGTACAAAGATGGTCTGCGGCCTGCATTCTGGATGTGAAAGTAGTTCGAATTAATGTGTTTGTTCAAACAAGAACACGGTGTAATTCCTGAACGGTGGTAATTCCATCGAGCACTTTGGCTTTCCCGGATCCTTCCATGGTGGTCATGCCACGTTCAGAAGCCAGTTTCAGGATCTCCGATTGTGTCATTCCGCGGAGAATTGCGTCTCTTAACTCTCCCCGGATCCCCAGTGTTTCAAATATCCCAGTTCGGCCAAGGTAACCTGTTTGGAAACAATGTTCACAACCAGAACCCTTGGCTATTTTTGAATCAGACATTTGATCAGGATTAATTCCCAGGTATTCACAGGCACCGGAATCAGGCTCATAGGGAGTTCGACATTTTTCACAAATGCATCTCACCAGTCGTTGTGAAATAATCCCTTGCAGACTATCAGTGATAAACATGGAAGGAATTCCAAACTCTCGGAATACATCTATGGCGGCGACCGCATCATTAGAATGCAAAGTGGAAAGTACACGAATACCGGTCAGACCTGCTCTCACAGCGATATGCGCAGTTTCAGAGTCACGAATTTCGCCGACCATGATCACATTAGGGTCCTGGCGGAGCACGCCTCGTAATGCTTCAGCGAAACTGAAACCGATTTTCGGGTCAATCTGAATCTGGTTCACGCCTTCAATCCGACGTTCCACAGGATCTTCAATGGTTGCCAGACTCATCTCGGGCTGATTGAGATGGTCCAGGCAACTATAAATAGTGGTACTTTTACCCGAACCAACCGGGCCTACACTCAGAATCATCCCATACGGAGCCTGGCAATAATTTGTGATCTCGTTTATCTGTCTTTCGCTGAGGCCCAGTTCACTGAAATGGGTAAAGCGTTTATGATCAGGCATAAGTCTCAGCACAAGTCGTTCGCCATGAATTGTAGGACCAGATCCCACACGAATATCACGACGATTCTGTAGTGTCTGGTTATTGATATGACCATCTTGTGCCAGTCGCCGCTCGGTGATATCCATATTTGCGGCTAATTTTAGCCGGGAAATCACTGAAGCTGCTGCCTCTTTAGGTAGCTGAATGATGTCATGAAGCATTCCATCGACACGCAGCCGGAGACGCAACCCATCGTCCAGAGGATCCAGGTGGATGTCCGTTGCCTGTAACTGGAATGCTCTTTCCATCAATAAATCAACAAGGGGACCCGGGCCTACAACATCAACCAGTTCTCTCAGTTCTGCCTGAAGTGCCTGCTGGCGTCCTTCATTTTTATTTTCGGGTTTTGCTGATGAATCTGACATGGCTCAACTCTTTCTGTCCTGACACATGATATTCAATATGATGTCTGATGAGTCTCTAATGCGAAAATTCCGGATTCAAATTAATTTGAATAATCCAAGTCCACCTACTACCAGACTGCAGATAAGAACGACTACACCCCATATCCGTAAATTTTTTCTGCGATCTCTGATCGCAGTGGCTCCCAGAAGGACACCTGCGATTGAAAAAGCAATGGTAGCCGCTAACGCCACCTTTGGATCAAGATTGAGTAAGTCGCTCACATATAATGTAAAACAGGTAACTGCAGAAAGGACTGCCACTATGCCTAGAAGAATGGGCATGGAAAATGTCCGCCTGCGGTCGATTCGTTCCTGTTTCATGGCTTGACTTAAGTGTTTAATGGCTTCCTCTTCAGTTGGGACAATACACCAAACTTTTTTCAAACCTGAGATATTGAGTACTTCTTCCACCATTTCATTTTGATTGAGAATGGCGGTTTTGCCACCCTGCTCATCAACCAGCTTCCAGACTTGAATGACGACAGCCACCAGAGAACTGCTGATGTAGCTCAATTTTGATAAGTCAATAATTACTGTGGGACTTTTCTCCTCTTTCAATACCAGCAAAAGAGAATCGCCCAGTGATTCCAACTCGTTCCAGGCTGACTCATTTAATTCAGGCAGTAACTGGACCTTGAGGTGCTCGTTAACGTTTGTGATATGATAGGGGACTTCCCGGGTAGCCATATAAACCAATCTCCAAGTATTCTCGATACATGATGTATCTGAGGGCCCAGCATTAGATTAAAGTCTTATCAGCGAGTACTGGTTTGGCCGTACTCGATGAAGGAGGCAATAATCACTGCATCTAATGCAAAATACCAATGCAGCCAGAATTTACCTATCGAAATTTGGACCAAAGTGCAGGATTTACTAAGTATTATAACAGAAACGAGTTCGCTTCATCACTTGTTAATAGAATCAAATAATCATCTTTATAGTTACCAGCCCGAAATGTGATCGTTCGTCCATTTTTGTTGGGACTGTTAGCCTTCCTACCCGCATCGCGATCGCGAATTAAGATCCTTCCAGTGACTATAGCTGAATAGTTCATGAGAAGTTGCTGTTATGTCAAGTTTTCTGAACGTAGGGATTGTGTCTGCAGGCCATGTTAGAAAGGTCAAACAGTTAAATACCAGACAGTTAGCTTAAATTCCGTTTGACTATGCTTTTTGAGCGTATTTATAATTAGGAAATAACCGATTTCACAAAATAGGTTGTGTTTGCACACAGATTACCTGTAGTATTTAATCAACCATTTCGTCAAAACTATTTCTTCAGAGCGTATCCCTTTTCTGATTTTTTACTCGCAAAAATCAGGCATACTGCACTGAATATACCCTGAAATGACTCACTTGTTTCCAGTCTTATTCTGCGATAGGAATAAAGTGAATAGCTTAAGCTTAAAAGATAACGCATAATAAATACAGAGAAAGTAAGTGTAGTTCAGCGTCTCTCGTATGACACAGGAAAGTATCAATGACCCTTTTAAGTAAAATCCTGTTAGTATTGGTACTTTTTGCCAGTATCGCATTTATGGGATTTGCCGCAGTCAGTGCTGTTGGAGGCCCCAACTGGTCCAAAGAAAAGGATGCCTTGACTGATTATATATTTGAACACCAGACTGGTGAGAATCCGACCTGGTCTGTGAAGACCAGAAGGGGAGGGGAGCAGCTTTCGACTTCTCCTGTTTTGGCAAAAGTCATAGTAGCCGCACAGAAACACAAGCTTCAACAACAGAATGAAAAGCTGGACCAGGTCACGAAAACAATCGAGCCCCTCGAGAAAACGATCAAAAACTGGGAATTGATCAATAAAGTCGATGTAGCCGCGATGGAAGAAAAAGCAACAGAGTTGCAACAGAAGATTGTTCAAGTCGATCAGCAGATTAACCAGCTTGCTAATGAAGGTATTAAAATAGGTCAGCAGACTCTGGAAGTGAATCAGGAAGCTTCTGAACGCAGAGCGGATGTATTTCGGTTGCGAGATCAGATTGATGAAATTCGTAATGAAAGATTTCTAGCGGACCAACAGCAGAAAACTCTTCGTGATTATATTGATCGCATTCAGGGAAAAGTGCAGCGACTGCAGAGACAGAAAGAGTCATTGGAGAAAGTTGTGCGGGCTCCTGGAATTAATGTCGAAGAAACAAAAGAACTTTCTCAAAAGTAAAATACTCAGTTTCTGGTCTCAGAATTTAAAATATAAACTCGTCTTTAAATAAATATCAGGAGCGATTAGATGTCGTTTGTCGGCAAAGTACTGGTCGTCGTTCAAGTTGTACTCAGTATCTGTTTCATGGGATTTGCAGGTGCTGTTTTTACTGCTCAAAGCAACTGGCGCAATGAGAGTCTTAAACTCAAAGACAATGTAGCCAGCCTGCAGAAAAGCATGAACGAATTAGAATCAGAGCATAACAATGAGCTGACTGAGAAGACTAAAGAGCTGAATAAAGCGAAGAGCGAAGCAGAGACAGCGAAAGCTGCTAATGAAGGATTAGTGGCACAGCTTCAGACAAAAGTAAATGAGCTTGTTACTGTTTCAACAGAACGCGACACTTCGGTTGCTCAAGCAGAAACAACAGGTGAAGAAGCAAAGTTTCGGCGTCAGGAATCAGATCGCCAGCGGGTCGTGAATAAAACACTCCACGATACCGTGAATGAATTGCGTGGAAAAATCAAAAGTCTTGAGGATACTATTTTTACACAATCAATTCGTGAAAAAAACCTGGTTGCTAAACACACAAGAGTTGTTGATGAACTTAACTACTTAAACAAGATAGTAGCCAACCTGGGGGTAGATCCGAAAGATCCCGCCATCGCCGGGATGCAGTCTCCGCCTCCGGCAGTTGAAGGACTGATCATCAACACTAAGAAAGATAGACGAAATGGTACCCGGTTTGTCGAAGTTTCGCTGGGTAGTGATGATGGACTCAGCAAAGGACATCAGCTCTTTGTATATCGTTTCGGAACTGAAGCGAACGGGAATCGGCCCAAGTATCTGGGTAAGATTGAACTAGTATATGTCGATCCTGATACAGCTGTCGGGACTGTGATAGACGCCGCTAAAAATGGTGTGATTGAGAAAGGTGACCATGTCAACTCGAAACTCTAAATCCAAAGGAAAAGCCGGTGCCGGTGAAGCAGCCGGTCCCAATATCTACGTAGGCCTGTTAGTTGTCTCGCTTTCTGCATTACTTGCAGGAATTATCTTTCTCGTACTGGAGCTTCAGACTTACAACTGGGAACTGGGTGGTTGACCTTACCCCTTTACGAAATCAAAAAGAGCACTGTGTCTGAGACAGATACAGTGCTCTTTTTTGGTCTTTTTATGGGGACCTGATGAATCTGAGTTATTCCGTTTCAATTTCATAGTCGGCAGATTTCCAGCCACTGAATCCGCCATCCATTGAGATCACATTGGTGTAACCCATGGTTTGTAAATTATCAGCTGCTAATGCTGAGCGAAAACCACCGCCGCAGTAGAGGATCAAGAGTGTGGATGTATCAGGAACCAGCTGCTCTACATCTCGTTCGATAATTCCCTTACCCAAATGAATCGCTCCGGGGATTCTTCCCTTATTAAATTCCTTATCTTCCCGGACATCAATCAGAATGAATTCTTCTCCTTTATCACGGCGTGATTTTACATCCTGTACTGTGCATTCAGGCACTCGTGACTTAGCAGAATTCACGATTTCCAGAAAACGAGGTGAGTGGTTTTTGGCCATATCAGTTCCTTTTTAGGGTTTGGTTGTAAGCAGAATACCTGGAGCGTATCACATTGGAGATTGGCGTGCAAAGCGGACCCACTTTGGGGGAGTTATTGGCGCGTAAAATGGACCCATCGTAGCAAGTTCCTGATACTGGAGGCTTTTGACCTTCAGTTTCGGGGTGAAGGATGCTTACGGT
>NZ_CP036343.1:6816056-6816888 GCF_007746795.1 Gimesia algae | reverse complement strand
TTATTCTCTCCGGGTTTGCCACACCTATAGCCAACATGCCGTCTATTGTGCAGAAACTTACTTATTTAAATCCGATGCGATACTTTATGATCATTCTACGATCCGTATTTCTAGAAGGTACTCCGTTTGAACTTCTCATCGACCAATTCTGGCCAATGGCGGTAATCGGGATCGTGACTCTTGGCACGGCTACTTGGATGTTTCGACGGCGGATGTATTAAACCGCATTGTGACAGCAATAGTTCAGTAAGCCACCAAGTCGTTTGCAACACTCAATCTCATTATCACATTGATCATCTTCATCTCTTGGTTATTTAACCATTATTTACTCTGATGATTCCGTTCTTTGTGATCATCAACCAGTTATTCTTTGACTGTATTTCTTAGTGAGTTCTCACCTACAAATATCATTCTATTGAGACACACTGATTTGATCGAGTAAAAAAATCACTCGATGAGGTTGTGTATTCCGGCACTCACGACAATAACACCACGCGCGTGTAAACACCGCTGCTGTTTGTCACGACATTCCCGACACTTTTGCGCAAGTTCTCGCACTTGGGAAAAGCCCATTCCTTTCGGCAATGAAACACAGGGATCATTGCCGAAAGGAATGACTTTTTCATGCTGCGATAGCGATTTGAGAATGAAATTACTGACGTGCCCCCAAGTATGACACCAGTCACATGGCTTAGTGTCCGATTGTTGACCTTGCCCCCAACCTTGTACCAGTTGGAATGTTAGAGATCCAAGGTAATCATGCCCGGCGCGCCGGGCATGATTTTGTCGCAAACTCCACTGGGGTCTGATTTCCCAATGAGCTATGTGGGCG